>VFLE01000171.1 GCA_009885205.1 Candidatus Shapirobacteria bacterium
ATAGTGTTCAAAGGCAACGTTACCGATAAATCAATTAAGACGCACGCAAAGCGTGCGAACTTAAATGTTCATCGGTGTAAAAGGTAATTTATCGGTTATAAAGTAACGTTGCCTAACGACATTCACAGACACCGACCCTCCCGAAAAGAGGTCGGCGTTTAGAATATTGAAAAGGTGGAAAAACTATATAAAATTTTGCATGAATATTATGATAATAGCATGTTTCATTTTTTTCGCAAAACGTCTCGCATATACACACGTAATTTTCAAAGCAGGCCACCTTTTTCTAAAATTTATCCAAATTGCGCCGAATGCATTCATTATATTCAATATAAATTTGATGCATATAGCCGTTGTGGTAAATATGAAATTGAAAATCCAATAACGGAAGAAAAGGATTTTGAATATGCGGATTATGCCAGACGAAACGAATCACAGTGCGGACACGACGCTAGATATTATATAAGAGGGAAAACAGTTCGACCCGATAAATAAAAACGCACCAGTAGGGTGCGTTTTAATTCATTTATCGGTGCAAAAACATTCCTATTTTTCCTCCTTTTCCTCGAATGGGCGGCACATTTTTAAAAGGCGCCGGACCACTTCGCAAATCATATAAAGATCGCGTGTTCGGGTTTTCCTCAGTCCCCGTTTTAAAATTATATACATTGATATATCGCGCACCTTCGTCAATGTTAAATTGTAGATTGGTAATTGAATTCAATCCTTCTTTTGTATCGCTTAAATAGCGATCAAATTCCGTACGATTCACATTTCGTATCAGCCCATCATTAAGTTGAATAATATTTTTATCTAGAATGGGATAAAACTGCGTGCGGTCTATTTTTATTTTATTGGCAATCGCGCGCTTGTTCAACAAATTGTCTTCGTATCCCCATGCCCAAAAATTCGGGTATCCGTTCATTTTCTCAAAGTCGCCCCCAGTGATGGATGCAATTCCACCAAGAGCGAAATTAAATCCATAAAAATGTTTAATTAGGCCAGGAACAGTCTCATAATTAAAGAGGTTTTTCATATATGGCATCGTATCTACATCATTGAAGACAAAGGTGATGGTTTTATAATTATTCGGATATTGGTTTTTTATAGCTAAAAACCCAATGTTTTTTAGGGCCCCGCGATTAAACTCGCGAATATCGCACTGTTCTACAAAAAAAATGCGGTACTCGTCGGGAGATATATCTTCTAAAATATATGCCATTTGTCTATTAAATAATTGTTTTTGTTGTTCGCGATCGCGATAGGGAACAATAAAAACGAGCGTTGGAGCCTTTTTTTCCATGTTTTCTTTATTCTTTACATAGATTTTACACAAAAGTATATAACTTATTATATGAGATAATTACATTCTTGAATATGATGACATTGGTTCCCCCTAAGCGAATTATGATAACCTTGGTTCCCTTAAACATGAAAAGGAGGGATCTTAAGGGAACCTTGGTTCCCTTAAACATGAA
>VFLE01000130.1 GCA_009885205.1 Candidatus Shapirobacteria bacterium
ATGCTTTCTTGAGTTCCTTTGCTTTCCTGTCTTCCGCTGCAAGCTCATTAAACATATTAGTTGCTTTTTTTAGCTCTGCATTGGTTCCCTTTCCGTTTTTATAATAGCCATTATATTTTTTAATCCAATCTGTATGACCTGGAACATTTTCTATCGTCTTAGTAGCGTACATTTTTGACCAATGTTCAGGCATCTTAAAGGGATTAGTCGCACCCGCGAATTCATAATCTTCTCCCGCAAAATAAACCGTTCCTGGCATAATATATATATTACAAATATATTTTTTTGATTTATTCACTTCGGTCGAAATTATACATAAAAAATACAAAATATAACATTTTCTAAATGACACGATTCATATAATTAATTATATGAATCAGGGGTGAACAACTTCGAGATCTTTTAATTTCCAATATTCACATCCCCCATTCGGCATCGGTCTCTTTATAATAAACGGAATTTTTTTCGCTTCAAATTCTTTTAACGCAATTAAATATCCATCAATCAAACTCACGTCAATTTCCACAAACGGTTTTGCGCCAGAGTTCAACTGTTTTGCACGCTCGCCCAATACTCTTGCAGTTTCGTACTTGGTCAGAAATGGCAATGTTCGATGAAGCGGATCGATAATGACTCCCGTCTCATTACGAACTACAACTGAAAGCGCCTCCACCTCTTCGTTGTTATGAACTTTTAGTTCATGATGATATTCCGAAATTATATTATGTTTCATCGACTCGTCTATCTTTTGTAAATAGTTATCATCCTCTTCCTCGTCGTCTTCTTCGTCCTCTTCCTCTAAGTCGATCATATATTTTGACACAGTTGCGTCCGGTTTTGTTCCAGTATATTTCGAAGATGTATCGACATCCTCGTCTTCTGGGTCAACTTCGCTATCCATATCGCTTTCGTCTTCCGTTTCATTTTCGTTTTCTGATTCGGATTCTTCTTCCGGCTTTTCCTTCTTCTCTTTTTTTACTTTGAGCACCTCGACTTCCTCCTCTTCCTCGTCCTCGTCGTCATCACTTTCGTCTCCGACACCGCCTATAATATCTTTTTCATCTTCGAAATCTCCCATAGTACGAAATTTTGACATTTATAATATAATCCCACGATAATTGTTTCTAAATAGATTGCTTATATAAAATCAATTTTATACACCTTTTTTCATTTCAAACGCCGAGTTTTTCTATATTTTTTTGTTTTTCTTTTCATTTCTCCAATTTTATTTCTTTTATCAAATTCATTTCTTACACCTCTGTACGTTTTCCCCTTTACCGAATTTTGTCTGTTTTCTGGAACTAAATCTATATCTGACAATTCATATTTTATTTTAGATGTTCTTTTCATAGTTCTTCGTTTTACGCCTATTTCTTCAATTTGATTTAATGGTTCCCTATTTAATTTTTTTATTTTTTCTTCTTCTAGTTGTATTTTTTTGTTGTATTCTTTTTCAAATTGCTCTTTCACATTATCTCTTTGTAACCATCTTTCAAACTCATTTATTATTGTTTGTATTTTTGTTTTACCTTTTGTATTAAAGTCGTCTAAGTCATCAGTCAACCCATAAACGTCAGCATCATCCTCTAAATTAAAATTTTTAAAAAAATAATAA
>VFLE01000172.1 GCA_009885205.1 Candidatus Shapirobacteria bacterium
AGGCGGATGTGGAGGTGGAGTAGCTAATCGAGGAACTGGATGTAGTTGTATTGTTGGAGCAGTAGATTGTGCATCTGGTAGATGTTCAGAAGGACAATGTATAGAACGAATTCCAACACCAGCAGGCGGATGTGGAGGTGGAGTAGCTAATCGAGGAACTGGATGTAGTTGTATTGTTGGAGTAGTAGATTGTGCATCTGGTAGATGTTCAGAAGGACAATGTATACCGAGAATTCCAACAGGAGATGTGCCGACAACAGTACCAACAATTAAACCAGTGGCGACAGTGACAAAAATACCAACAATTAAACCAGTGGCGACGGCGACAATTGATCCTAGATTAGGGCCGGATGATAAATGTAAAGCGCAACACAACAATGATCAATCGTGTTATGGTTCAGGTACTAATGGTGACTGTATTTGTGGAACTGGAACGCCAAAATGTTATAACTCGGCAGGTAGTGTGATTTCATGTGGTGGAGTTGGTACTGGAAGTGGTTGTTTGGATACGGCTAAAGGGGCGAAGTCAGGTGGTACTTGGTTGAGTTTGGCGGATGAGGCGAGTGCAAAATGTATTTGCGGTACTAAATATTATCAAAATACTGGGGGAAATTATATTTGTGGAACAAAAAGTGGAGATGATCCAGTGGTTACTCCAACAGTGGCAAATGGTGGTGGGGGACCGACAGGTGTACCGACAACAGTACCAACATTGATGCCAGGTCAGAGCTCAGTTCTAAACTACAGAATCGCCTATGGTGGGGTTAACCCAAATAGTGCTCAGTGTTTAGTTGATTGGCCATTACAATTTATAGTCTTGGGTGGTGGCGAGAGCAAGGCTTTTACTCAAGTAATTCCTGATTCTAATGTAGCGATTGGTAACAAGCTAGTATTTTTAGGTAGCTTGGAGCTGACAGGATTTAACAAAACTTCGGGAGTAGCAGCCTTTATAAAAGGATCTAAACATTTGCAGGTAAAGTATGGCAAGAATGACCAGACTGATGCTTATAGTCAGGCTGGAGGTGAGTTGATATTGACCGACAGTGTGGCTACCAGCCCAGTTTATGACTTTAGTGGTTACCCGATTGTCCCAGGTGATGTAGTTGGAGTTAATTCAGAAGCCCAAGATGGCTGGATAAATGGAGTTGATTTTGCCTACGTTAAGGCTAAATCTTTAGTCCATGAAACAGTCTCGACTGGTGGTTATCTAAAGGGTGATTTGGATGGTAACTGTCAAGTTAATTCCAATGATGTTAATTTGTTAAAAATTTCCTTGCAAGAAAAACAGGGACAACTTTATTAAAAATATGAACAAAAATATAGTAAAAATATTAATACCATTAGTAGCCATATTAGTTATTGCCGAAAGTATGGTACTAATTTCAAAATTAAGGGCAAACAATACAACTCCGGAAACTGGATCAGTAGAACTAAAACCAGCGACTAATCAGCCAGTAACATTAGCATTTGAAGTAGATACTAACACAGCTAAGGTTGGATCATTAAGTGAGGTACCATTATTTTTAAGTTCTAATAAAGATGTGTTTGTTGATGCTCTAGATTTGTACATAAAATATGATCCGAGTGTGGTGACGGTAACTGATTCTGTCGCATCTAAACAGTTTGTAACACCTAGTTTTAAAAAGGTAAATCCGGAAAAAGGGATGGTAGTGATGAACTTTTTAGTGTCTGAAGCCAGTGGTTTTAAACTAGCGAAAGGAGTTAAAGTTGAAATTGCTAGACTAAAAGTAAATTACACTAAAGGGGGAACAACAGAATTTGCCTTGGGTGAAGGAACATTGGTAGTTGAAAATGGTTCGGCAAAGATGTTACCTTTTAATAGTGAAAAATTAGTTATTAATGTATCGAGATAATAATGAAAAAATTCTGCCTAGCTCTATTGTTACTACTAACTTTAACTCCGGTTGAGGCAGTATTGGCAGGACCAATGTTAAAATTGACTTCGCCAACAGGGTCGTACGAAAATGGAGCGACTTTTAAAGTAACTGTAGGGGTTGATTCGGGAACGGCCAAGTCAATGGCGGTAGATGCTTTTATGACCTTTGATAGCGCTAAACTTGAAGTAGTATCGATTGAGGCTCCAACAACACCAGCATTTGTTTTTTCGATGGGTAAAAATATTTATAATACTGATGGTAAATTTGATATGTCGTTTAACCCTTCGGGGGATGCGGTGTTGAGTGATTCAACCGCCATAAAAGGTGATTTAGCAGTAGTAACTTTTAGGGCAAAAAGTACAGGGACGGCCGCGGTTAATTTTACTTGTACTGCAGGATCGACTATCGATACTAATATTTTTGATACCTTGGGTAATGATGTGATTGATTGTGCTAGTAATATAAATGGTAGTTATACAATTACTGCAGGATCATCTAGCGGTGGATCGAGTACTACGGCACCAACAACTGTTCCAACTACTGTGGTTAATAATGTGACCTCAGCTCCAGGAGAATTACCCCGGACAGGTGGTTTTGAGACTACGTTGGGGTTAATGATTTTTGGATTGGTGGGGGCACTGGCGGGAGTGGCTCTTAGGTGGCTATGAACAAAACGGGAACAGTTAAATCAATTTTAATTGTGGTTATTTTATTGTTAGTAGGTGTTTTGGGTGTTTTGGGGGTAAATACAGCAAAAACTTATATCGGTGGAGCTTCGGCTGACACCGAACCAAAGAATGTTTTGGCAACTCCGGGTACCGATGGTAAATCGGCAACAGTGTCATGGGTGTCTGATAAAAGTACGATAGGAATCGTCGAGTATGGGACTAGTCCAGCAGCTTTGTTGCTACGAGCACCTGAATCGGAATCGGGAACTTCTCATAGTGTGGTTTTGTCGCCTTTAAAGCCGGGCATAAATTATTACTTTAGAATAAGAGTAGGAGAAGAAGTGTTTGATAATAATGGCATACCCTATTCTTTTAAAACTAAAATAGCGGATATGGTGGTAGTACCAACAACGGTAGTATTGCCGACAATTGTTGTACCGACAGTGGCAGTTTCTGAATGTAAAAAAGGAACAAATACAATGGATTATATTAATTGTTTGAGAAAACAACCACTACAACCAACTGTTGCGGCTACTACTGCTTGCTCGACAACTGTTGACTATAATAAGGATGGAGTGATAAATAGCCTTGATCGGATAAAGTGTTTACAAAATAAGTAATTGTCAGTACAATAGGAGCATGGCTATTGTAGTAAAGAAAAATAAAGGAGAAACAAAAGACGATATCATTGGTAAATTTCGGAGATTATGTCTAGAAGAGGACATAACTGAAGAAATTAAAAAGCGGGTAGCTTATAGCAAACCGTCGGAACTTCGGTATGCAATTAAAAAAGTAGTTTTGTGGCGAGAAAAATGTCGTCGCAAATCTAAAAAAATGAGAATCCATGTGGCGAAGTAAAATAAAAATTGATGCTGATACGGCGCTAAAATTAGGAGATAATAAAAAAGTGGGGGTATTGCGATACCTAATATCGATAATTGATAAAAAGGCATTGTCTTTACCCCCAGAAAGCCTTGAAGAAAAGGATGAGATATCCGTATTGCAAAAGGAGTTAAAGAATAAACAAGAAGCTAGGGAAATGTTCCAAAAGGCAAGTCGAGCTGATTTGGTGGCAGAGCAGGATTATGAAATAGAAATATTAAAAAAATATTTACCGGAAGTGATGAGTGAAACTGAACTAGAAAAAATAGTAGACGAAATAATGGAGACAGAAAAAATATTTGGAAATATTATGCGAGAAGTTGGTAAAAAAGTAGCGGGGAGAGTTGATGGTGGAGTGATTGCTCAAATTGTAAAGTCAAAATTATTGTGATTTTAATAAAGCATCCAAAAAACTGGGGTTTGTCTGAAGATAAGGTAGTTTTTTTTGCTAGAAAAGCATTAAAATTTTTTGATCTTAATGAAAAAGAAGTGGAGTTGTCGATTTATTTTGTAGGGCGGGATAAAGCAAAAAAACTAAATATTGATTATCGGCAGAAGAATTATATCCCCCAAGTATTGGGGTTTCCGATGTCGAAAGATAAAGATGAGGATGGGTTGATTAGGCTGGGGGATATTGTGATTTGTAGTCAGAAACTAAAATATGAAAGTAAGTTTTTGGGAAAAAATATAGATGAGGTCTTGGCAGAATGGCTAGTTCATGGGGTAGAAAATTTGGTGAAATAAGATAGAATGGTTTGATGTCAGTTTTTCATCTAAAATATAGACCTAGTAAAATTTCTGAACTTGATTTGGCCGAAGTATCGGATAAATTGACTAAGATTTTGAAGTCAAAAGACATGCCTCAGTCGTGGTTGTTGGCGGGACCAAAGGGTTCGGGCAAAACTTCGGCGGCACGAATTTTGGCCAAAGCAGTCAATTGTTTAAATCCAGTAGGGGTGGAACCATGTGATAAGTGTAAAAATTGTCAAGAAATAGCTAGAGGTAATTCATTGGACATTATTGAAATAGACGGGGCGTCAAACAGAGGGGTAGATGATATTAGAAATCTAAAAGAAAGTGCCTATCTTTCTTCTATTAACCTAAAGAAAAAGGTGATAATTATTGACGAAGTGCACATGCTGACTCGGGAAGCTTTTAATGCTTTGTTAAAGGTGTTAGAGGAACCACCCAAAAATTTATTTTTTATTTTGTGTACGACGGATGACAACAAAATTCCGGAAACTGTTTTATCGCGATTGTGTCAAATAAGGTTTGTTAAGGGCGATAAAGATAGTTTAAAAAAATCTTTGGATAAAATAATTTTGGGAGAAAAAATCAAGATAGAAGAGGCGGCAATTGAACTGCTTTTGGAAAAGTCCGATGGTAGTTTTAGAAATTTGCAAAGAAATTTTAATGAAATATTTTTACAAATTGGAACTAAAATTGGTTTAAAGGATGTGGTAGATTATTTGGCAAAAAATGGAGAATATGAAGGAGAGGATTTGGAGGAAGATTTGATGACAGAAAATGCGGAAATAATTTTAGGTAAATTAGAAAAGATGGCCAAAGATGGGATTAATTTTAGTAATTTGCGAGAGAGGTGGTTGGGATATTTTCAAACAAAACTACTAGGTTTTTATGGAATAGGTAACAAAAATGATGACGGGCTTGACCTGTTGCAAACTAAAAAAATAATTGAGTTGTTGATTGAGGCGGGTCGGGTGGAGAAGTTGACAGAAATTTCGCAATTGCCATTGGAAATGGTGGTAGTTGATTTTTTGGGAAAAAAAGATGAAACTTCAAACTTCAAACTTCCTGCCTCGCCGGCAGGCAGGCAAACTTCAATAAAAAAAGAAGAAATAAAAATAGAAGAAAAGAAAGTGGAAACCGTGGTGACAGGAAATGTTGAAGATATAGCTAAAAAATGGGGAGAGGTGTTGGTAGCAGTTAAACCATTTAATCATTCGGTGGAGGCGTTGTTAAGAGCGGCTAGACCATTGTCGATGAGTAAAAATAAAATAGTATTAGAAGTTTTTTATAAGTTTCATAAGGAAAGGCTGGAAGAGGCAAAAAATAAAGAAATTGTTTTAAAAGGTTTGGAAAAAGTATTGGGCAAAAAAGTTGAGTTTAAATGTGTTTCGACTGAGAGTAAAAAAAACAATTTCCAAACTGACAAGTTCCAAACAAGTGAAAAAAAAGAAGAGGAAATATTTGTATAGATGTTAAAATTAAAAAAATTATAAATTTAATAAAAAAATATGTTTGATAAAGCAAAAATGATTGCCAAAGCTTTTAAATTAAAAAAAGCAGTCGAGGCAGAAATTATTGAGTATGAAGAGGCAGGGATAGTAATTAAGATTTCGGGTGATCAAAAAGTAAAGTTTTTGTCGATTAACGGGGTAGAAAACAAGATTTTGATTGAAGTGATAAATAAGGCTTTGAAAAAATCGCAAGAAGCGGCAGCCAAAAAAATGAAAGATATGGGGGGACTTGATGGATTATTATGAAATAATTCGAATTTTTAATTTAAAATTTTTAATTTTTAAATAATTTATAATATTTAATTAATTAATTTTTAAATTAAAACATTAAAAATTGATTATAAATTTTGAATTATAAATTAGAAATTATATTGTGAAATTACCTGTTGGTTTAAACAATTTAGTTGAATTTTTGCAGAGATTGCCGGGGGTGGGGCCAAAGAGTGCTTTAAGAATGGCTTTTTATTTGTTACAGACTCCTGATAGTTTTAACGACGAGTTAGCCCGGACGGTGGGCGATTTGAGGAAAAATGTATTTGTTTGTAATGAGTGTTTTTCGGTAAGCGATGAGGAAATTTGTGAGATTTGTCAAGATAATGGTAGAAATAAACAATTAATGTGTGTGGTGGAGCGAGCAGATGATGTTTTGACGATTGAAAGTTTAGGTGAATTTAGGGGAATTTACCATGTCTTGGGGGGGGCCATAAATCCGCTTAATCATATTGGGCCAGAAGATTTGAGAATGGTTGAACTTTTAAATAGGGTGGAAAAGTACGAGATTAAAGAGGTAGTGGTGGCGACAAATTTAAGTTTAGAAGGAGAAGCAACGGCACTTTATATAAAGTCAAAGCTTAATAAAGAGGTAAAAGTGACAAGAATTGGAACGGGGTTGCCAATGGGGGCAGATCTAGGTTATGCTGATATGGCGACATTGCAAAGGGCAATGGATGGAAGGAGGGAAATTTAAAATATAAATTTCAAACATCAAACATCAAAATCCAAACATCAAAAAATGAACAATATATTGGCAAATGTAATAAAAAATTTAAAACAGATAGGGGAGGAGACAGTTGAAAAATCGGTTGATAATGTGGGTAAAATTGCGAGTGGAATAATTACTGGTGCTGATTTGGTTGGATTAAAACCAATGACAGCAGAGCAAGAACAAAAAGTGAAACAGGAAGAAGTGAAAAAACAGCAAGAGATGTCAGATCTCAGGTCTCAGATGTCAGATGGACGAAACATAGAACAAGAGATAGATCAGATCAGAAAAGAAAAAGAAAGAAAAGAAGAGGAGGAAGAAAATTTTTTAAAAAATTTGGAAAGACAAAGAATAGCTGAAGTACAAGAACGAGAACAAATGAGTACAAATATTCCAACTAATTCTAAAAAAGAGGCGGCGAAACATCAAGGACAACGGGGACATAAAGCTCATGCGCCTGACCCAGCATCAATGTCAGCGACAGGGGAGATGACTGGGGGAAAGATTGATTAGTGAAGTGTACACTTGACTGTACACTTAAGTATGTATATAATTAAATTATGAATTACATTTCAACGACTGGTTTACGAACACAATCGAGTGAATTAATCGATATGCTACTTGCTGGTAGATCTGTAGATTTAATGTACAGGTCTAAAAGAGTGGCCAAGATGGTGCCTGATTTGATGATAAAAAAAAATAAGGTGAATAGACTTTCTAGTTTTGTTAAAAAATATTCGGGAATCAAGGGTTTAACTCAAGAAGTAGCGATCAAAAATTATCATGATCATATGATGGAAAAATATGGTAAAAACTTACTTTGACATTAATGTATTGGTTGATTTGATTGGAGATAGAAAACATGATTTTTGGTCGATGGTAAAGAACCATCAGATTTTTACTTCAACATTGGCAATACATATTTTGATGTATGTTTCCAAATTTAAAGTTCCAAATGAGATGATTGTCGACTTAATAAAAAATATAATAATTATCGATTTTGTTGAACAAATGATGGAAAAGGCAATGATTGGTCCTACGGATGATTTTGAAGATAATGTTCAGTTGCATTCGGCAGTTGAAGCTGATTGTGATTATTTCTTAACTTTAGACAAAAAGCTTTTAAATATGAAATATTTTGGAAAAATGGAGATTATTGATCAGATATAAATATGGAAACAATAACTTTATCAGCAACTTATATTTATAGACATTTTTATGAAGTGTTAAATCGAGTAATTAAGCGTGAAATTATTGTAAACATTAAATATAAGGGTGAAATTTGTGCTATACTTCAGCCACATAATATATGAAAATATCGAATTATTTTGAATTGATTTGTTGTACCTCCTGTTAAAAGGAGACTTTGATGTATTTTAAGCCTCCACAGTTGGAGGTTATTTTTTTATTAATTTAGATTAAAATAGAGTTATGCAGAAAATATTTTTATATAACACAGCCACCAGAAAAAAAGAGGAATTAAAACCAATTGTTGAGGGGAAAGTTGGAATATATTCGTGTGGGCCGACAGTTTATTGGAGTCCACATGTGGGAAATATGTACGCGTACTTGTTTAATGATGTTTTAGTAAGGTCATTGAGGTATTTGGATTATGAAGTAAAACAGGTGATGAATATAACGGATGTAGGAGAATTGAGTGATAGTGGTGAAGATAAGATGGAAAAAGGGGCAAAAAGGGAAGGGTTAAGTGTTTGGGATGTGGCTAGGAAGTACGAAAAAGAATTTTTTGAAAGTAGTGAATTATTGAATATCACTAAACCAAATGTTGTTTGTCGAGCAACTGAGTATATTGCGGAACAAATCGAGTTGATTAAAAAGATAGAGATTAATGGTTTTGCTTATTTAATTGATGATGGTTTGTATTTTGATACTAGTAAATTTGCTGATTATGCTAAATTTGCCAATTTGAAATTGGATAAATTGATTGATACTGATAGAGAAGAAATTAGCAGTTTTAAAAAAAATAAAAGTGATTTTGCTTTGTGGAAACTTACACCAAAAGATGGGAAAAGAGAGATGGAGTGGGACTCGCCTTGGGGAAAGGGATTTCCAGGTTGGCATATAGAATGTACGGCCATGTCAACTAAACATTTGGGTGATGTTTTTGATATTCATACTGGTGGAATTGATCATATACCAGTTCATCATACAAATGAAATTGCTCAAGGGTATGGTGCATTTGGTCGACAAACTGCAAATTATTGGGTACATAATGCATGGTTAACTGGGAAAGGTGGTCGAAAAATGTCAAAGTCGGCTGGTGATATTGTTACTATGCAAGAATTAAAATCTATGGGAATTGAGCCCCTAGTTTATCGATATATGTTTTTGAACTCGCATTATCGAAATGGAATGGAATTTTCGATTGATGGCTTGAAAAATACAATTAAATCATACGAGAAGTTACAAAATGGCGTGGCTCATTTACCCGATGGGGGAGTTGTAAATGAAAAATATCAACAGAAATTTATAAATTATATTTCTGATGACTTGGCAATCCCGCAGGTTATGGCCTTAGTTTGGGGATTATTAAAAGATACCGAAATTGGTGATGCTGATAAAAAAGCGACTATTTTGGATTTTGATAGAGTGTTGGGATTAGATTTGGGAAAAGTCACCGAAGAA
Organism: Candidatus Shapirobacteria bacterium; assembly: GCA_009885205.1. GTDB lineage: Bacteria > Patescibacteriota > Microgenomatia > UBA12405 > UBA12405 > UBA12158. The sequence goes on from VFLE01000172.1 coordinate 9,338, forward strand.
ATAATCCCTGAGGAGATATTAAAATTGTCTCAAGAGAGGATTGAAGCCAAGAATGCAAAAGACTGGGTAAAAGCCGACGAATTACGAGAAAAAATCAAATCTCTAGGATATCTAGTTGAAGATTTTAAAAATGATTGTAAAATAAGAAAGCTTGTGTTAAGCTAAAAGACTTTATGAATAGTAACTTTATATATGAGGTAACGGTGGTATTTGCCCCCAAGACCGAAGAAAAATCAATTGAAACTGTTTTTTCTAAATTAGAAGCCCTGTGGATTGCGGCGACAGTAGAAAAAAAGGACCATTTGGGTGCCAAAGATTTGGCTTATGCTATAAAAGGCCATAAAAAAGGTGATTTTTGGATATTAAAAATTACTAATGACAAGACTTTAAAGTTGAACGAAATTAATTTATTTTTAAATCGTGAACCATCGGTTATTCGTTATTTAGTTATAAAAAAATAATATGCCTAGTCGTTGTTTGAACAGAGTGTTATTAATAGGAAACCTAACTCGTGATCCTGAGTTACGTTATACACCAGGTAATATGGCGGTGGTGTCTTTTGGACTGGCCACTAATCGGGTTTGGGTGACCAAACAAGGGGAGAGAAAGGAAGATGCTCAGTTTCATCGAATTGTGGCTTGGAATAAATTGGCAGAACTATGTTCGCAATTATTGTCAAAGGGTAGACGTATTTATGTAGAGGGTCGAATTCAATATCGAGAAATTGTCGATGTCAATAATTTACGAAAGCAAGTGTCAGAAATTATAATTGATGACATGATAATTTTGGATAATAAAAATTTGGGTGGTGGGAGTTATTCAAACAATAATGGTGATATGGGACAGGCAAATTTGGGTCAGTCGGATGTGGTGCCAGAATCGGATATGCCGGTGGCGGGAGAGATGATTGAAGATGTGGTAATACCTGACGATTTAAGTGTTGAAATTCCAGGCGAATAAAAATATGAAAAAAAATAAAAGAGGTAAAGATAAATTTAAAATACCAACTAAAGGTAGGGGAAAAGAATGTTTTTGGTGTAAAGAGAAAAAGTCGCCGACTTGGCAAGATTATGAAAAAATGGGTGATTTTTTGTCGGTTAGGTCTCGGATATTGTCAGCCCCAATTTCGGGAATATGTATGAAACATCAACGTCAGTTGGCCAGTGCTATCAAACAGGCTCGTCATTTGGCTTTGTTGTCGTTTACGACAATGGCAGAATAAAAATGGGTTCCATCGTTAATTTTTTTGCTAGTGGTAGTATTCAAAGTGCTGAAACTTTTGGAACTAATATTTTGCGTAATTTTCCTATTGATGTAGCTTTATCTTCACGAGAAAGATATTTATTGGAGAATGGAATTAGAGCCAGTTGTATGAGTAAAGTTACTGGTGTGTGTTTAAGAGGGAGATTTATATCAAGTACGTACATAGGTTGGAAATTTATAGAAGCGGATGATTTGATACATCGTAAAGCCCGGGATATAAATGATGAATTGTCTGATCTAAATGCTATTTTGTGTGCAGGTGGTGAACATATTAGGCCTGTTTTGGAATTGGCTCATTTAACATCTTCTGTAGCAATACGTGGAAACGTGAAATTAGTTCCAGCGATTGTAAGAAATTGGGAAGATAGATATAGAAAAATATAGTAGAATAGGTAATGAAAATTGGATGGAGTATAAAAATTCCGGCTGGAGCCAAACTAAAAATAAAAGATGGTGAATCGGTTAAAGCTGGAGATAAAATTTATGAATATCGTTTGGAAAAAATAGAGAGATTGCCCTTGGTGGGATGGCAAAATTTGGGGATAGACCAAAGAAAAACTATTTTGCAAAATATTTTAAAAAGAAATTTAGTAAAAGATGAAGTTTTGGGTAAAAATGGTTGGTTTTCTCATATCGTTTTGAAATCACCGGGAACAGGAAAATGTTTGGGGGTAGATGAATTTGGAAACATAGAACTAGAGACAGAAAAAGAAGAAATATTTTTAGCGCCAATATCAACAAAAAAAGTTAGGATAGAAGAACATAAAGTGGTCTTTGAACTAAAGGGAATTGAATTTGAGGCTAGTGGAATTAATCAAGGTAAAGCTTGGGGTAATTTTGAGTTGGTTTTAATAAATGATTTGGAGCAAGTAGGTAGTTTCCAAAAAGGCCAGGTGGTGGCAGTGGAAAATAGTTTAGAGACGGCTACCAAGGCGGAGGCGATTGGGGTAGTTGGTTTGATTTTGGTAGATTTTGATAAAGTTAAAGAATTTGAGGATAGTGATATCCCAGTAGTACTGATGGAAAAATCTGAAATAGAAAAATTAATTAAATATGTAGATGGCAAGCTCGCAAAAATTTGGCTAAATGCTACCGCTTCTAAGGTTTTAGTAATTAAATTCTAAAACGAATCCGAACACCTGATTTAAAATCAGGTATGAATAAAAGAAAAAAGATAGATGGAGTTGAGAGAGATAAAATCTCAGTTTTACTGGCTTCGGGAGCTTCTCTGCATATGATTTCAAGAGAGCTTAATCGGAGTGTTTCTAGTATCCATGATGAGATAAAGCGGAATAGTGTCAAAGGTGAATACCAGGCCATTAAGGCACATGAATTAAGTCTCAAAAGAAATAGAAAAAGTAGAAAAAACAATCCACTTAAAAATCCCCAAATCTACAGTTATGTTTATGACAAATTAAGGTGTGGTTGGAGTCCACAACAAATAGCCGGTAGATTAAAAAGAGACAACAATAATCAGACAGTAATTTGTCATGAAACCATTTATCACTACATCTATAGTGATGAGGGAAAGACAAAAGAACTACACGAATATTTAGTTCGACAACACAGGAAAAGAAGACATTGGTATAGTCGAAATCAATATCAAAGAGGAATATTCAATCGTGTAAGTATTGCCCAAAGACCAGAAGAAATTAATGATAGATCAGTGTTTGGACACTGGGAAACAGATGTGGTTGAGGGCAAAGCTCACAAGGGTGGTATTCAATCAATGTTGGAAAGAAAAACCAGACTTTATCTTGCTAAATTGTTAGTCAACATTGATTCCGAATATGGACACAAAGCTCAAGTAGAGATGTTAGTCGACCTACCAATTTGGGCAAGATTATCAGTCACACTGGACAATGGAAAAGAGAATTTTAATCATCATAAATTAACTCGAGATTATGGAATTAAAACCTACTTTTGTGACCCACATTGTCCCTGGCAAAAAGGATCAAATGAAAACCATAATGGAGTCCTCAGACGATACATTCCAAAGAAAACTGACCTAACAAAAGTCAGCCAATTTGAATTAGATTCAATAGTTGAAGAGATAAATAGTAGACCAAGAAAATGCCTCGATTATGAGACCCCTATCGAGGCATTTAAAAGAGAGTTAAAATGTTATCAATTAGAAGGGTGTTCGGATTCACACTAGAATTCACCTTTTTGCTAAAATCAACTAATGAACATTCAAATCATCGCTGACAATCTTATCCTCTCAGCTGGTAACCGTCTTCTAATCGATGAAAAAATCAATCATCATCTCGAAAAACTTCTCTCTCATTATTCTCCCGAACAAAAAATTGCTTCTGTCAAAGTCGAAAAAAATAAATATGAAAAATACACCATCAATTTTGACATGAACCTGCCAGGCAAAGAAAATATATATGCGGAAACTTCACACATTATCTTTGAATCAGCCCTCGTTGACCTTATTGAAGCAGTTGAGAAACAAATCAAGAAATCTAAACAGAACTAAGTTATAATACCCTCTATGGCAAAAGCAAAAAAAACTCCTCGTATCCTTATCGCCCTTCTTTGTGGCATTTGTGGTGCTCAAAACTATCTGTCGGAAAAAAACAAGATGAATACTCCAGACAAGCTCAAATTCACCAAGTATTGTCGTTGGTGCAAGAAAAAATCCGAGCACAAAGAAAGCACTAAACTAAAATAATGGCTTCTGAGGAAAACATCTATATTTCCCCTCTCGAACTGTGCAATCTTTCCTGTCTCTATTGCTACACCCAAAAACCCAAAACTATTTTAAGTAACGACCAAATTTTAGATTTTATAGACAGATATCAACAGATTTTAACTAATCCGAAGAATAATTTTTTTCGGAATTTCAACGCGCAGCATTTGACTGAAGAAAAAAATTCGTTCAAGGATTTAAAGTTAAAATCAATCATCTTTTGCGGTGGTGAAGTGTTTACTTTACCTGATTTTCCAGAATTAATTAACCAAGTTTTAGATCGAAATATTTTCGTTTCCATAATTACCAACGGCACTATCGATAAATTAGACCAAATAAAACAACCTCATAATTGTCAATTAATCGTCTCTTTCGATGGACCAAAAAAAATTCATGATCAAAATCGTGGGTTAGGCAATTTTGCTAAGTCAAAAAAATTTGTTAATAAAGCTCTAAAACTAGGTTTTCCTATCGAAATTTTTTATTTAATTACTAAAGATTCCTATCCCTTTAAAGACAAATTAAATATATACAACCAACACAAAACTTATCTTACTGATCGCCTTGGTTCATTATCGTCAGACCAAGTCAAAAATATTCGTAATAATTATGATTGCTATCCCCCCAAAGACTTTGGTTGCAATATATTTTCCCTACAATCTAATGGTAAATTTTATGGCTGTTGTGAATCGACTCGCTCTATTGGATCTCTATCAGATCCACTAGAAAAAGTAATCCAAAATTATATTGATATAATCACTAAACACCCCAAATGCTATGACCCAGACTACCACTGCAACCTTTCTTAAATCCATTCGCCAATATTTTTGGTCTAAAAATTTTACCGAAGTCGAAATTCCCTATTTAAATGAATCATTACCTTTAGAGCCCAATATATATCCCTTTAAAACCAAATGGGTACATAAAAATAAAGAATATTATTTACCCACTTCACCCGAAATGGCTCTTAAACAATATTTAAGTCAAAATAAAACGAACTGTTTTGCTATTTCCCATTGCTTTCGCGATCTGGAAGACAGCAATTCTACTCACACCCCCGAATTTCTCATGCTCGAATGGTATGAAATCGGTAAAAACCTAGCTCAACTTCAAGATTCTGTTAAACAATTTCTCTCTTTGTTTTTAAGTTTGAAGTTTGAAGTTTTGAATTTACCAATTAATGTTCCCCAAAACGAACCCGATTTTAATCAATATTTTTTAAACGAAATCGAACCAAATTTACCCCGCGACAGTGCAGTCTTCATCACCGGCTACCCCGCCTTTTTGTCACCATTGGCATCAAGAAACGAAATTGGCAAAGTAAATAATTTTTTTCGTAATTTGAACGCGTCAGCATTCACTGGAGAAAAAAATTTATTTACGACAGCCAATCGTTTCGAACTATATATAAACGGTATCGAAATTGCCAACGGCTGTGTCGAAAACACCAATTCTGAATCTATAAAGAAATCTTTTAAATTGGAGCAGCAACATCGCCAAGAAAATAATTTACCATCCCACCCACCATCTACTGAATTTATAAAAAATAGTAGTAAACTGTCATTATGTTCGGGTATTGGTATAGGGATAGAAAGATTATTAAATATAATAAATAAAAATGGGGCTTGATTTTTTATCAAAAAACATAAGAATAAGAGATGGCGCCAAAACATTACCAGGACTAAATGCAACTGTCACAAAACAAGAAGAAATAATAAAACAACAGGCCACAACAATCAAAGATGATGATGAACAAAAAAGAATTCTTGATAGCCTGGCTCGTAAAGACGTTAAAACTGAATTATATAATCGCCGCTTTTTTGAAGAAGAAATTCTGCGATTAAAGCAAGCTACTCACGTCGGAATTCAGATTACAATTCTCGACATTGATAGACTGAAAAAGACTAATGACACCCTTGGTCACCCCGCAGGTGATACTTTAATTAGGGAGGTAGCTGATATAATACGTGCAACAGTTCGAGTTGAAGATATAATATGCATAATTGGAGGTGATGAATTTGCCGTTATCGAGCTTTTTGATCCAAAATCATCTATCAATGAATACAACATTTATAAAAACACTACTGAGGACGATCCACTATTAAATCTCGACGAATTTGTAAACAAAGATAATAATTACAACAATATTGCCTATCGTTTACAACAAAACATCAATTTCGCCAATCAAAATCGCGATCCATCATTACCTAAAATTAGTATCTCTATTAGATATCACATTTCAGTACCAGGTATGGATAACAAATATCCACACGATTTAAAAGAAACAATTGAACAAGCTGATATAAAGCTGTATGAAATGAAAGAATTACATCACCAAGCCCAAAATAGTGTAAAATAATCATATGGCCAAACAAAACGTCAAAAATACTCTCCAAAATAATCAATCCACCAAACCATTGGTAGTCAAGATTCCTCCCCAAATCCCCCAATTCAAAAACTTTCCTAAACCAAATTTAATGAGCAAATCCGGCCCATCTTTTCTCCAACGCTTTCGCACCCAATCCCGCGGCGGTAAATAATAATTAAAAGTTACTTTCACCTACAAACAGTTTTGTTTTCGAACTCAAAATTTTGGCCACCACACTTTTATTATTAAGCCCCAATACCATCCCTCCAGTCTCCTCTTTTTCTACTCCATTTTTATTCAAATAAAAATACGACCTATTTAAAGGCACAAAACCAACTCGGCCATACAATTTTCCTAACTTTTTAACATCAGTACACAGCACGGCAATATCAAATTTATATTTAAAAATATAATTGCTAAAAAATTTTTGTAAAATCTGACTCATCACCCCCTGCCGTCGACAATCAACCCGGGTCACCACCCCACCCACCCCCGCCATTTTTATTTTCTTGCCCTCAAATTCAATTTCCCGATCATATATCAAAAATAATCCCACTATTTTATTATTTCGGTAACCTACAATTACCAATCTTGGCATATCAAAATTATTTAATTTTGTTTCCTCGGGATTTTCATCAACATAATCACCATAATTATCTTTATCAAATTTTTCAAAACTTAATTTTTCTTTAATCGAAATATTTTCAAATATTTTTATATCTACGTTTGCCATAACAAATTATACTCAATAACCATTATTTAGGTAATTTTTGATAAAATCAGTAGTACTTTTAAATAAATCTTAGGCCTGTGGTGAAATGGTATCACAACAGTCTCCAAAACTGTTTTTCCATGTTCGACTCATGGCAGGCCTGCCTACGCTTCGCTTCGGCAGGTAAACCTGCAAAATATCCTATAACTTGACAAATTGATAAAAGACGGTAGAATAAGCCATATGACAGAAATTAAATTTGTACCTCCATGGGAAAAATATAAAGCAGTTGCCAAATTAGTTAGAGAAGGCGACGTGGAAGGTGCATTAAAAAAGACAAGAGCTATCATGGCTTGATAACGATTTAAAGTCATGGGTTTCTTCCGCTAATAATTCTGAATTTGATTCACCATTAATTAGAGGTTTTGACGCTCTATCAGGTATCACACCAGACGATTCTTCAGTTGAAAACAGAATTTATCAAAGATGGTCAGCATATCCTCAAATAAGTTCAATGCTCTCAGCCACAGGAATACCTCGTGAAGCAATAATTAACAGAATTCGTACATTAAGACAAACACCTCAAGAACCAGAAGAGTAAAGTAAACAACAGCTAAACACAAAAACTACTAGTACGACTACAATTTGTATAATAAGTCCTCACGTATTCCCCCAAGGCCTGCCTACGCTCCGCTTCGGCAGGTAAACCTGCAAAGTATCCTATAACATTGACAAATACAAAATTATTGGTACAATATCATCAATATGAAAAATAATATTTTCGAAATTTCCAAATCAAGATCAGTATTAAATATTTCAGAAACAGAATATCTTAAAGATTGTGCTCCGGGAATAAATCAAAATCAAATAGATCAATTAGACCAAAAATTGGGTCAACAGGCTTTAGATAATAGTGCTATGTTTGCTGTAGTTGCTTTTGCTACAACTGCCAGTATATTAGGTCATTCTGCATTACAAGCACAAGAAGTCATAATGCCGTTAATTACCCAAACCAATGATTCCCTTTTACGGGTATCAAGCCTAACAGCTAATACAGCTGCAACAATTGGTACACCACTAGTTTTTGCCGCAGGTGCTTTTAAAGCAACAGGTGAAATTGTCTACAATACGATAGCTAAACCGATAGCTCGAAGAAAATTAATAAAGGATTTAAACATGGGGTTAAAAAGCGAAGGTATTCAACCACTAAAATAAATACTTGAACTCCTGCACTATACAACGTAAAATATAGATGTGAATCATCATTCAACATTAATTTCTAATGTCCAAAAATTAAGACAATCAGGTAAAACCTATAACGAAATAAATACCATACTCAAAACCAATATTGCCAAAAGTACTCTGTCCAACTGGTGTCGCAACTTAACACTACCCAAAGAATATAAATCCAAAATTATTAAAATAAACCAACAAAATTTAATCAAAGCTCGAAAAATTGCCTTAAAAGTAAATCACCTAAAGAGAACCCAATACATAAAGTCGATCGATACGAAAAATCTAACTATTTCTCAAATAATTAAAAAAAACGACGTTGGTATGATTGCCCTAGCAATGCTTTGTCTGGGAGAAGCTTCTAAATCAAAAACAAAACATCGATCATTCTCACTAGGTAGTTCCGATTATAGAATAATTACCATTTTTCTCAAATTGATTAAAAGATTTCCAAATTTTGATCCAACTAAAATCCGTTGCACTGTTCAATGTCGTTCCGATCAAAATATCAAAGAACTCGAAAAATACTGGAAAAACATTAGTCAAGTTCCATCAAATCTTTTTTATAAAACCCGTACTGACACTAGAACAATTGGTAAACCGACCAAAAACATAGAATATAAAGGGGTACTTGTTATCGATTACTACGACAAAAATATACAATTAGTATTAGAATCTCTGGCAAATCTAGTATATAATCAACTACAAAACGAGGGCCCATAGCGTAATGGCTATCGCGCTTCTATGGCATAGAAGAGATTAGGGGTCCGATTCCCCTTGGGTCCACCAAATGGTAGGTTTTGTTTATATTCTAAAATCGATTAAAAACAACACTTTTTACATAGGTAGCACATCTAATTTAGAGCGAAGATTAATTGAACATCAAAGTGGAAGAAGTAAATATACAAGTGAAATATTACCCGTCGAATTAGTATTTTCACAAAAATATTTATCTACAAAGACTGCTAGAAAAATTGAATATTGGCTAAAAAAACAAAAGGATAGAGATTTTATACTTCGAATTATAAATGACGGCAAAATTATAAAAGTTGTTTAATCAGTGGCGCGGTCCGGTGTACACCGGACAGATTAGGGGTCCGATTCCCCTTGGGTCCAC
>VFLE01000074.1 GCA_009885205.1 Candidatus Shapirobacteria bacterium
AACAAAAGGAGGTCCAGACTCTCTTATAATGCATCCGTAACAAAAGGAGGTCCAGACTCTCTTATAATGCATCCGTAACAAAAGGAGGGGTTTAAGGGGAACGTAGTTCCCCTTATACACATTCGTTTTTAATGCCATCTTTCGATATGGTATTAAAGTATAATGTCGGATCCGATTTCCACGACGCGCATTTCTGATTTACCCGAAAATATTACGGTGCAAATGCAACCCACGCAATATTCCCTTCCCCAAGGCCCGCCCGCACCCCAAAGTATGGGAAATAACGCACAACAAGTCGATATTGGACAAAATACATATGTCCCGATCAATATTCATCCAAATCCGTTTGGCGTTCAGCAAACTGATCCCACCGTTCCACTTCCTCAATCACTACAGCAGCGGGGACCAAATCAAATCGGAAACGGGGGATTGGATCCAGCCATGGAAATTCAACATCGCCTCCCTTCCCGTGATATTCCGATGAATTCTTTAGCATATCAACAAGATGACGAAATTCAACCGAATTTCATTCCCAAAGCAAAATTGACGTCGGATTATATTCGGGAATACGAAGAAGCGAGTGACCTTCGATTAAAACAACACGAGGAAAAAAAACACAGAGAGTCGGCTGCGGATTCTATTTTTAGCAAATTACAGATTCCCATTCTGATTTCCATTTTGTTTTTTTTATTCCAAAGTCCTATATTGAACCGACTCTTTTTGAAATATGTGTCGTTTTTGCCTATTTTTAATGAAGATGGAAATATGAATTTTGCGGGAATTGTTATAAAAAGTATTTTGTTCGGCATCGTATTTTATAGTTTACAAATGACCGCGGACTATTTTTAGGGGGGAACCAAGGTCATAAGATTAAGTGAAGCTGAATCCACATCCTAAAGCTCACCCTTTTTATAATTGTGCATGCTGATGATCCTGTGGTCCTCGTATTGTGATTCTTGAATTACGTATTGTTTGCCTGGATGATATATACGGCGAATAAGTTGGCGAAGGCACGGTGTTTTGATTATTGTTTTTGGAATAAATATGATACATATCATCGTAATTTGATGTATTTTCTGGAGATTTAGATTGCGTTTTCTTCATCTTGGACTCATAATATTTTGTCCATTTTTGGTAAGCGTCCATTTTTTTGATTGGTGTTTTTTTCATTAAACAAACACCTATTATTATTATCATAACTAAAGCGGACATAACCGCGATTATTATCAAATTTCGTGATACTTGAGACGTATTTGTTGTGGCGGAATTTGATGCTTTTAAAACGTCACTTGTTTGCGTAGGTGGTAAGGAACTAGGTGAAATGGAACTAGGTGAAATGGAACTAGGTTCTCGTGTGGGATTTATTATAGGTCGACTAGATGACGTAATCGCCGCACTTGGTTCTCTTGTTCTTAAAAATGTAGGCGAAGGCGTTGGTAAAACAGGGGGAGATGTAATTATAAAAAACATTGAAAGTGTCGGAAAAAGAGTAGGAGGATTATTACTCTTTTGGGTGGGGGCGCTTGAAAATGCGTTCCAATAATTTTGTAAAACGGTAGGTTTACCCGTAGGGATAGGAGTAGGTTTCATTGAAGGGATAAGAGTAGGTTTCATTGAAGGGATAAGAGTAGGTTTCCTTGAAGGGATAAGAGTAGGTTTCCTTGAAGGGATAAGAGTAGGGATAGGTATAAGTTTACCCGTAGGGGTAGATGTAGTCAAACGTATAAATTTTCTTTTCAACGATCTAGTCGGTCGTCTAGTTTGAATTTGCGTTGTATCATCAGTAACAATTGTCGGATTCGCTGTTCTACGAATCGGTCTTCTAGACGGTATAATACGAGTTCTTAAAGGCGCACGTGTTTTAAATGATGCATCATCCGTAGTGATAGTTGGCGCAAGTGTTTTAAATGATGCATCATCCGTAGTGATAGTTGGCGCAAGTGTTCTTGGACGTTTTCTTACAATATGCTTAGCTCGAGTTATTTTCATCGTGTCATCTGATTGACTAACGGATCCGGTTTCGGTTCCATCATCAGATTGAGATATTGGACTACCAGTAAGCCGTTTATTTGGGTTTCCTCTGGATCTCTTTCTTAATTTAGTATTCGTGGTTGTGATAGTCGGCTTTTTATCTACCGTTTTTCCTCTAGATCTCTTTCTTAATTTAGTATTCGTGGTTGTGGTTGTGGGTCTTGGATTTTTTCCATTTGAAACTGCAACGGAATTGCAATCGGTATTACCACCCACGGTTCGTTTTAACCAATCGCGACCCTTATTCACCGGCTTGACAATTACGTTATTGGTAGCATTATTTATTTTATCCGCGATAGTATCAAACACATTTCCACACGATTTCTTTTGTTTCGACAGAATACCCTTCTTTTGTTTTGACAGAATACC
>VFLE01000206.1 GCA_009885205.1 Candidatus Shapirobacteria bacterium
AGGAGTAATACTAATAGCCCGGGCCAGGCAGGCTCGTTGAAGTTCACCACCAGAAAGTTGGCTAGGAAAAAGGTAGCGGCGGTTTTGAAGCTTCATTTTTTTAAGCGAGGTATCAATAGCTAGAGAAATTTGATCGGCGGGGAAAGAAACAATGTCTAAATTTAGGGCAATATTTTCCTCGATGGTCAAATCGGTAATCATTTGAAAATCTTGAAAAATAACTCCGATTTTGCGACGGTTGGCATCGATTTCCTGTTTAGTTTTGGGAGATAAACCATTAACCAAAATTTGACCACTGCTGGGATTAATTTGATTGAGAATTAATTTAATGATAGTTGACTTGCCAGAACCAGACGGACCAGTGATAAAGACAAAATCACCCTGAGAGACTGTAAATGACAAATTTTTGATAGCACTAATAGGGCCATAGTTTTTGGTAACAGAGTCAAATTTTATTTCCATATTTTGTTAGTCGAGAATTTTGATGGTACCAACATCAAGTAGCCAGGAAGTTTTGGTAGAGGCAAATGTTTCGCCTGTAACTTGGACATTTTTACCAACAAATAGGTCAAGATCGATGACCGAAGAGGTTAGGGAGGCACGTTGAGTGGGGCCACCCTGACGATTTAAAATATGAGTCCCCTCGCCATTGATAGAACCTTTTTCGATAGTGCCAGTGGCAGTATCTTTGAAGGCCTTGGATAAATTACCATAAACTTTACCTGATTCAATTTGATTAGTAGAAGTTAAATTGTCAGGATTAATAATTAAGGCATTTTTGTTTTGCAAAGTAGAATTGCTAGAACGGGGAATAAGTCTTGATCCCCAAAAACCTAAAGATAGAGCTAAAACAGTGATTATAATTAGTATTGGTTTGGACACGGGTGGTGATGATAAATTTATAACTGGGACTGGGGAATTTAGATTTGGTATATCCATAAAATTAGTATAGCAAAGATTTGGAAATGAAGGATTTTAGAGTTTGATAGTCGGGAGTAGAAGTGATAAAAACCCACTGTTTATTGATAAATTTAGTGGGATGATAAATAATGTCGGTTTTGGGGTTTTCACCAGTGGGAATAGAAATTTTGATAAGTTTTAATTTGCTAATATTTGGCAAAATTTTTACGGATAAAACTAGATAATCTTTTTTATTAAAATTATGGGAAATATTTTGGTTGAAATATTTATATAAAGATAATAGTTGCTGAGGATGACGAGTGGCTAAAATTTTTGATAATAAACTATTAATTAATTGTTGTTGGCGATCAATCCGACCCAAATCGGTGCCACCATTGGCAGCTAAATCGGAACTTTTACGAGAACGAACAAACTCGGTAATATTGGACGAATCTAAATGATTAACACCGGCAGGGTAAAAAATTGTTTTGTAGATAGGAGCACCAGATTTGGGGTCATCAATATAGGCTTGATTGGGATATTTATCGTCTTTTAATTCTTTGTCTAAATAAACATCAACTCCACCAATTAGGAAGGCGATATCTTTTAGATTTTGAGTGGTAATAACAACCGTTCTATCAATATTTTGGCCAATAATTTGATTAAAATTATTTTGAATATTGTTAAAATTGTCGGGATAGATTTGATTGATTTTTTTGGATTGGGGATAAAACCATAAGTCACGAGGCAGAGAGAATAATTTGACATTGTCAAAATTTGAAGAAAAATTGGCATATATAATAGTATCGGTAGTTTCAGTTTTTTCTAATAAATCGTTTCTCGGATCTAAACCTAAAATTAAAAAGTTATGAGGAGCAATAATGTTTTTGATTGATAAAAAAGAAACAATAATTAAATATAAAATTAAAATAATAGCTAGTTTTATTTTGGTCATAGTAGTCGTAATTCGGCAGAAATAAAACCATCGAGATCACCATCTAAAACAGCATCTGTCAGTGAAGTTTCAAAGCGAGTTCGTAAATCTTTAACCATTTTGTAAGGATGTAAGACATAGGAGCGGATTTGATGTCCCCAACCAGCAATAATATTGGCACCTTTAATATCTTTTTGCTCGGAAGCCCGTTTTTCTTGTTCTAACGCCCATAACTTTGAAGCCAACATTTCCATGGCGACAATGCGATTTTGTTCTTGACTGCGCTGGCTTTGACAACTAAAAACCAACCCAGTGGCTTTGTGAGTGATACGAACAGCGGTAGAAACCTTGTTAACATTTTGACCTCCAGAACCACCTGAACGATAAGCTGTAAACTCGACATCTTCTGGTCTGATTGCGGCCATTTCCTCTTGTCCGCTAATAACTGGAGAAACTTCAACCTTGGCAAATGAAGTTTGACGTAATTGATCGGCATTAAATGGAGACAGACGAACTAAACGATGAACTCCACCTTCGCGACATAAATAACCATAAGCATAGGGGGCTAAAACTTTAAAAGAAACCGATTTGATGCCGGCCTCGTCACCCATAACCATATCGAGCATTTCGTACTTCCAGCCTTTTTTGTCAAAAAAACGCAGATACATGCGTTGTAAAATTGAGGCCCAGTCCATGGCTTCGGTGCCACCTTGACCAGAGTGGATAGAAAAGATTGCATGATTTTTATCATATTGACCGGAAAGATAGGTTTGATTTTCCAACTGATTTAAATCATTATCAATTTTATTTAAATTTTTATCAAGTTCTTTTTGAAGACTGTCATCGGGTTCTGCAACTAAAAGTTGGGTTAGCTCGACTAAATTGTTTATGTCTAATTTGAACTGATCTAATTGGGTAAGAGTTTTGTTGATATCAGACAGGTCTTGCATTATTTGACCGGCTTTGGTTTGATCTTGCCATAGATTTGGGTCAATAGATTGTGATTTTAATATTTCTTGTTGAGATTTTAACTCTGAAATATTTAATTTGACTTCGATTTCAGTTAAACGTCTTTGTAAGATCTGGGCTTCCATATTATTTTAAAATCGATGATTTAATTTTGAGAAAAAATTGATCTAAAGCTTGTTCTTTTAATTTTAAAACTTCGACATTAAACCATTTTTGACCATCTTCTATTTTGGGGGAATAATCGCCCAATACTTTTGAGTCAAAAAAAGAGAGGTTGATAGTTGATTTGGAATTACTTAAATAGCCAATGGCAAGAGATATTAAGACCATAAATACGGCTAATCGGATGACTGATTCGGCGCTAAATTTTATTTGTTTGTGTTTTTTTGACATTTATTCAATCTCCCCCTGCCTGCCGGCAGGCAGGCCTAACCCCTCTTTGACCTGCCTGCCGGCAGGCAGGCAAGAGGGAACAAATTTTAATTTTTAACTTCTGTTTTAGATTTTAACCAATCGATAGTTGGTGTGTCACCGAGAATACACTTTTTTTCTTTGGGGTCGAAGGCGAGAGGGACACCAATTCCTTGGCTAGCGTCAATTTCTGGACAGAGCTTGGCTGTCTCTTCGAGCTTAGTTTGATTGCCATTATCATAATAAACTTCACGATAGGCAATTTTTAGTTTTGAATCAAGATCATTGTCACGGACATATTTTTTGACATTTTCACAGTGAGGACAACCTTTGCCCCAATAGAGAATTAAGTCAGCTTTGTCATCGGGAAAATCGGGTAAAGCAACTTGGGAAATTTTTTTGCCAATAAAAGCAACAGCAACAACGGCGATAATTATAAAAATAATTTTTTTCATTTTATTTTGTAGTTAATAAAGCTTTAATAATTTTGTCACCTTGGACTATTTTATCGAGGACATCTAGGCCCGAGACTACCTCACCAAAGTTGACATAATCGGAGGTCAAGTGGGCACAGCCAGTATTGGTGTAACAAATATAAAATTGGCTATCGTTGCTAACCTGGTTGGTCTCCGCAGTTCGAGCCAGCCCAAGAGAACCACGCTTGAATGGAATATTGTTCAGCTCTGATTTTTGTTTACCACCACCCATGCCAGTACCGGTTGGGTCGCCGCCTTGAGCCATAAACCCGGGAATAACTCGGTGAAAAATTAGACCATCATAGAAGCCAGAAGCAACTTTGTCACGAAATGTTTTGGCGGTATTGGGAGTATCAGTATCATATAATTTAATAACTATTTGACCGTCCTTTAGGGTCAATGTAACTAAATTGTCGGTAACTTTGTCCATAGTGGTAGGTTTAATTTGTAATGTTGGAGTAGCTTGATTGGTGACAATATTAATATCATTTGTTTTTTTTGTTTGATTATTGCAAGCAGATAATAATATTATTGACGCAAATATAATTAAATGTTTTTTCATAATCTATTTTAACAAAACCAGAATTCTTTTTGGACCTTGGTCAATATCGGCTTTGATACCAGAAGTGGGAAAGTCATGGATGCTTTTCATTAACAAGTTGTAACTATACTTGAAATAAGCTCCAAATTGAGTGCCAACATCGTGAACAATAAATTTTTGTTTGGTGTGATCGTAACCCAAAATGACGATGTTGTGATATAGCGGTCCCCCATTTTTGAAATATTTATTTTCTTGGTATAAAGTTTTGCCATTGGCGGGGACTATCAAAATATGCCCTTGACTTAGGTATCTTTCAATAGTGTCAGTATCAGGATTATCAATTATTTTTGAATCATAATTATATAAATCTGACGCAATTTGAGACATTTGAGCAAGATTAATATCATGAGTTGAAGACTGGCTAAATAATGTTTTGTAATCATCAAGTAAAGTTTTGGTATCTGGAGTTATGTTTTCAAAATAATAATGAACGGTTAAAATAGCAGCTTCTTCGCAGGCGTCTTGCCAGGGTTGGTCCCAGTTTTTCTCGGGGGCTTGGGGGACAAAAGTGGTTTTATTTAAAAAATAGTCAGGAATGCCGGTTTCGAGAATTTTAGTTGGTTTGGGGATAATTGTTTCTTTTACAGTTTCAATTTTACTAATTGTTTGTTTAAATCTACAATTTCCAAATTGACAATTTCCAAACAATTTCCAAAAAACAAATCCCAAAATAATTAAAAAAACTAGAGAAATAACTAACGCTTTAACAATTTTATACATTTATAGTATTATACTCGTTTTGTTGGTATAATCGACGAATGCCTACTATATCGGATATTCGTAATGTGGCCGTAATTGCCCACGTTGACCATGGAAAGACGACTTTGGTCGATGCTTTGCTTAAACAGA
>VFLE01000086.1 GCA_009885205.1 Candidatus Shapirobacteria bacterium
AGGAAGGGTCAAATAAAAGGAAGGGTCAAATAAAAGGAGGGGTCAAATAAAAGGAAGGGTCAAATAAAAGGAGGGGTCAAATAAAAGGAAGGGTCAAATAAAAGGAAGGGTCAAATAAAAGGAAGGGTCAAATAAAAGGAGGGGTTTTAGGGTCTGGAATTCGCGAAGCGAATTCTGATGACGTAGTTCCCCTAAGCGAATTCTGATGACACTGGTTCCCCTAATAATTATTATATCGAACATTATCTCTCGCCTGGGCAAACATGTTCCCCTCTTTGGCGGATATCATACTTCCGTAACAAAAATCGGCAAAAGCACCCTGGTCATTCGGTATAGTCGTGCTCGCCGTAGAAAAGAAAGGCCGCATAGATTGTTCAAATTGCAATTCTTCGCCTAAACTATTAAAAAGTTTATCCGCAATATTTGGTTGGTCGGGATTCGCTTCTTGGACCATCTTTTTCGCATTTTGCAAAATATCAACCGAAGCGTCTTCGGTGTAGGCAGGAGGAGCCGGTTTCTTTTGCGGATTATACTCATAATCCGGCAAAAGAACATTGTTTACCGGATTCCCTGGATCTCGCGTATCAAATACATTCGCCGCACGTTTTAATCCATCAAACCCTTCATCAAAATGCACACGTTTTTCATTATTCTGTTTATGAAAATAAAACATCAGAAAAATAAGGAAAAGCGTGAGAGCACATACCCCAAGAAGCTGGAATTTTTGCGAATAAGCAAAAGAGAGGACGGTTAGAACAATGACCGTTCTGGAGACGGCGTTTAATTTTTGTTCAAAAGTCATATACTCGATGGGAAAAAACTCGGTAATATAAGCAGATTGAAACAAGACATTCGGGTTCTCCGCCCAAAAGGGTATTCTCTTTTTCTTTTTCAAAGCAGAAATGCGGGATTCCATTAGTTTTTCCGATGTATCCAAATCGGGTATTTTTTCTTTCTCTAAATTGCTTTCTTGGACCGACATTCTAATATACTATCTAATTACACTATATTTTTTACATATCGCCTATTTGAAAGGTCTCGCATTTTGTATCGTGTGGAAGTATTTTCAAAATACATTTTGATTTTTTCCCATAAATCGGTTCCGTACATCCCTTTTCCTTTTTCTCTTCGGTTTTATCCTGTTTCTCCGCCGTTTTTTCTGCTGCGGATGTGTCCATACATCGAGCGCGAAAATGCTCGTATCTCTCTCTCACGTCTTCATATGTTAATCCCGATTTTTTCTTCAACATTTTGTTAATGACCTCATGTAAGTCATACACATAACGAGAAAATGTCGTGCGGGATTCCATATTCTTCCATTTTAACGGAAGCCGTTTAAAATTTTTCCGCAAATTAATCCGGCATTTTCCACATGGTAATACATTTTTCAAACTCAAGATAAAATCTCGATAGTCGCGTTTTTGATCGCATGTCGGAGAAACCGGATAATTAAAACTTATGGTATGTAGCAAATGCCAGGCGCTAGGTCCCCATACACTTGTTAACATTCCGTCTTTGCTTTCATAATTTTTTTTAGTATACACAACCCTCTTGCGATTTTTTTTGGTAGACTGCATATTATTTAGTTTCTATTATATCGTCCTATATAAATAAAATACAAAAATATATTCCGGTTTAGTCATTTCGTTTTTTATAGAAAAAAATAATCTGCTTATATAGATATAAATGTCTATCGTAACTATTTTGTATCGTGATTATCTTCGCCCCTACAAAACACAATTCCTTATCCTCTTCTTTTTCATACTTTTTTCGATTGTGGGATATTATGCATACAGAATGATTGCTAAACCCGTGATGGACAATCGAAAAACGGCAAACGTAGCAAATATGGCGCAACGCCCGGAAGAAGTAAATGTATATTTCTTTTTTGCAAATTGGTGTCCTCATTGCACGAAAGCCAAGCCCGAATGGAACAGTTTCAAAACGGCATATGACGGAAAAGAATTGAACGGAAATTTAATCCATTGTACAGAAGTCGATTGCACGGAAACGGATACGACAAACGCGCCCCTAATACAAAAATTCAACGTCGATTCTTTCCCTACGGTAAAAATGTTAAAGGGAGGAAAACAGATCGATTTCGACTCGAAGCTTACAAATGATACATTAACCCAATTCGTTACGACCATGTTGAATTAATCCAGACTGTAAAAACGTTTTGGCAAAAGACACCCCCTCATCTATCCATTTGGTTCGGGTTTCCGCGGAGGATACCATTACATAGAGATCGTATATCGAAACCAGAGGACATTTTACTACTATTTCGTTTTCGATATGTGTTTCGTTTTCCGAAAGCATAATAATATTTTGCAATGTTTTGTTCAATATGATTAATATATAATCAAAAAGAGTCGATTCTTCTGTCAAATTATCCTGGAGCTGTTTGACATCCCGTTTACATACGGATAATATTTCGTCTTCGTTTGCCCCGTTCTGAAGGCATGGTTTAAGCGGATAATTTAGGAAGAATCCTCCGTCTACATAATATTTTCCTTCTTTTTCAAATGGCGAAAAAAATATAGGCAGGCAGGCAGACGCATAGACCGCATCAATGACGGTCCAGTCGGGGTGTGTTTTGTAAGATACATCCACCTTTTCAAACGAATTCAATTCGCTTGTATATACGTGTAGTTCTATGTTGTTTAATTTAAAAAAATCGAGAAGTGTAATATCTAAAGGAATATCCAACCCGTTAAATAACGGCGAAAATATTTCGACAATGACTTTTTTGTCAAATATTCCGCGCTTATGAAACGACTCGATAATTGCATACATATTGAATTTACATATCGTATGCCACGGGCGTTTTATTAAATAATCATCGATAATCTTCCACTCATATTTAAGCGCAATCATAACGGCGATGATTGCTCCGGCAGATGTAGCGTAAATACTTTCGATATCGTTAATGTTCCAAAATCCTGAGATATTTGTTTCACGAAGAGCGCCATAGGCCACGAGTCCGGTGATTCCCCCTCCTGGAATGATGAAATGTTTTATTTTTTTGGGGGGAGAGTTTGTCCCTTTTTCCTCTGTCTCTATCTCTATTTCTTCTTCCATAAATAATATAGGCAAAAGTTTATATATTTTTAACTTGCGAAAATATATAATGTCGTTTTTATTTG
This sequence comes from Candidatus Shapirobacteria bacterium, assembly GCA_009885205.1. Lineage (GTDB taxonomy): Bacteria > Patescibacteriota > Microgenomatia > UBA12405 > UBA12405 > UBA12158. The sequence goes on from VFLE01000086.1 coordinate 3,147, forward strand.
TGGAAGATGATGAACGTTTGAGTAAAATTAATATAGACGATTTGTACGAAAATAAAAAAAAACGTGATCTCAAACAAATATCCATATTCAATAAAATATTAAACCGTGTGCATAAACGTATTCAATTGACCGCGCGAAACCGGATTAACGATAAATATATATGGTTTGTCGTTCCAGAATATATTTTCGGAGAACCAATATACGACAAAGCGGAATGTATCGCTTATGTTGTATCGAAATTAGAAACCGACAAATTTCATATCCGGTATGTCCATCCAAATACGCTTTTTGTTTCATGGGAACATTGGATACCTAGCTATGTTCGCACGGAATTCAAAAAAAAGACGGGGCTTGTTTTAGATGAGCGTGGAAATGTGATTGATAAAAGCGAACCGGAAAATGAATCTCCGGCCACAAAACAATGGGTAGACAAAAACGGGAAACCGCAAAAGGAATATACGCCCATCGGAAAATACAAACCGACGGGAAATTTAGTCTATAATCCCGAAATGTTTGAAAAAATAGAGAAAAAGGTTACCTTTTAATTAAGGGAACCAAGGTTCCCTTAAGATCCCTCCTTTTATAAGGGACCAATGTTAAGGG
>VFLE01000043.1 GCA_009885205.1 Candidatus Shapirobacteria bacterium
TTATGGGTTAATACTTGTCAGGTATCGCCTAATTCACATAATGCTTGGAATAATATTGGTGACGATTATGACAAGTTAAAAGAATATGAAAATGCGATTAAGGGATTTACCCAATCAACAATTGTCAAACCAAATTATGCCGATGCTTACCATAACCGGGCGAATATTTTTTATAAAGTTGGCCGGTTTGACTTGGCCCGCGAAAGCTATGATGCGGCTTTGAAATTTAATCCCAATTTGTTTCAAACCTACATGTCCTTGATCCAAATTGATTTGACAGAACAAAATGCAGATTTGGCAGTACTGCACGCCAACAAATTGTTAGAGTTTGACCCCAATAATCCTCAGTCTAGATATGTGGTGGGGATTGTTTATGCCCAGACGGGACAAAGGGAAAAAGCCAAGGAAATTTTTAAATCAATATTAATTTCTTACCCCAACTTTGTTCAGGCCAAAAATGCTTTGATGGAATTGGAAAAAGGAAAGACATAAAAATGAAGAGTGATTTTTATAACAAAAAATATTATAGCCGAGGGGTTAAACTGGTTGATTTTTTGACTTTGATTGATATATATAGTTTTAAAAATCATTTTGATAAACAAGATAAGGTTCTTGAGGTTGGTTGTGGTGACGGCAAAATTTGTAATTGGTTGTCCGGTTGGGGTTTTAATATTGAGGCAATTGATATTTCAAAAGAGGCCATTAAATTGGCAAAAAAACTAAAAACAAAAGTAAAATTTTATGTTGGTGATATTTTTTGTCTGAAAAAACCAAACAACTATTATGACGCAGTTTATAGCTTACATGTAATGGAACATATTAAAAATGTTGAGGAGGATTTAAAAGAAATTAAAAGAATTTTAAAAAGAAAAGGAAAATTAATTGTTAGAATTCCCAATAGCGATTCATTTGAGGCCAAAATAGCGGGTAATAATTGGTTTCATTGGGATGAGCCATATCATATTAATCATTGGAAATATGGGGAATTTGTTGAGTTACTTAAAAACACTGGCTTTAAAAATATTAAAGTTAATTTTGGATTAGGAGAATATAAACAGGTTTTATTGTATTCGGTATTTAGTTTTTTTGGAATAAAAGTGAATAGATTGGCAGTGTTGCCGTTACAAATTATTTTTGTGCCAATATCAATGATATTGGGGTTTTTGTTTAAAAATAGTGGAACGGTGGAAATTGTAGCGAGAAAATTTTAACCCAAACCACTGTGTTGACGTAAATAATTGTATAAATAAAAATCAATTGGTAAACCAAAGTATTTTAGTTTCCAACGAATATCGACAATAGTTTTGAAACAAGTGAAACCAAATTTTAAAAATAATTTGTAGGGAACATTTTTTATTTTTGAGGTAACTAGGGAAAACGAATCTGGATCTTTGAAAAAGAATATGTACACGGAAATCATTAATATGCGACGTGCTTGTTCTGAAGTAATCCATTTTTGACGTATATTCATCTTGCTGGCATCTTCGGCTGACATTAGATAGTCGTGCCAGTCGACCAAATTTTTTGGCATTTCTAGTCCTAAACTTTGACTTTGTTTAAATAACCCGGTGCTAGGGTATGGTAAATAGAGGGCAAACATCATTCTAATTCGAGGATATATTTTAAACATTTTGTCAATTAGTTTTAATGTGGTTCTAATTTCTTTTTCAACTGACTGGTGGCATTTGATGGGATCTTGGTACCGGGGAAAGCCGACGAGAAATGAGCTGAGGATTTTGACATCATATTTGGCGCATATTTTGGTTAACTTGATAGTGTCATTAACAGTGATGTCTTTTTGCATGTATCTTAGGGTGTCATTGTCACCTGATTCGGCGCCAACGAGAATACAGGCAAGACCACTTTGTTTCATTAGTTTCCAGGTATTATCGCTGTATTGACTCATCTGTCGAGTACGCCCGTTGACATTTCCCCACTTAACGTTGGTATTTAGTTCTAGTAACTTTTGGGAAAATCGGATAGCACGGTCTTCGCCGATAAAAAAATTGCTATCAATAATTTGAATTGAGTCAAGATTATATTTTTTAACTAAATAATCAATTTCTTGTGCTGCTCGCTCAGGAGATAGACTGACCCATTTTTGGTGATTTACAATTTGTTCGACACAAAATAAACAACGATGGGGGCAGCCATAACTGGAATAATAAAGTAAGGATCGTTGACCATATTCCTGTGGCACTACAAATTTTTCAACATCAATTAAATGATAGGGAATGGGGGGGAAGTTATCGAGTGATTCTAACTCTCGAGCCTGGGTTTTGATAATTTTGCCAGATTTTGATTTATAAATTATACCTTTGATATTTTTTAGACTTTGTTTGTTGTCTAGGGCATGTATTAATTCGGTAAAAGTACGCTCACCTTGGCCAACTACTACAATATCAACTAAAGGATCTAATATAGTTTCGTTGGGTAAAATCGATGGATGCCAGCCACCCCAAATTATGGGTAATTTTGGATATTTCTTTTTGACAGCTTTGGCAATTCGCAGTCCATCTAAAATTGAATAGCCGGTAATTGAAGAAATTCCAACGCAGATAGCATTTTTTGATTGTTTGACAATTTCTTTGATGTAGTTATGGTCGATAATCGGGTCATATATTTTTATATTGTATTTATTTTCGGTGGCTAGTATTCGACTGATGGCTAACAAGGCCAACGGAGCGCCGTAATACATTCGTGTTTGGGAAAACACGAGAGGTCTGACCAAAATAATATTTTTTTTAGATTTCATAGTATATTTCCTGTGATCGTTTTGTCCAGTCCCATTGCGATCTTACTGTAGCAATTGATTCCTTACTTAATTTATCATATGTAGTTTTATTTTTTAGTAACTTAATGATGTTTTGAGCAAATATTTTAATTGAAAAACATTTTGTTTTTAAAAAACCTTTTGGATAATAAGTTTTTAGTGATTCTAAATCAAATGATACACCTGGTAGGCCAAAGGCCATAGCCTCGGCACTAGCCATACCCCCACTGTCATAAGTGGCAGGGTGAACCACAATTTTACTGTTGGCAAAAATATTGTATTTGGGGATACCGATTAAAAATCCTAATATATCGACATTTTTTTGTAATTTATATTTGGTAATTAGTTGACGCATTTGTGACTCCATTTCACCTTGGCCGATTATAGCTAATTTGGCGGTCGGTAGTTTTAAGGCTACTTTATGCCAAATTTTTATAAGCTCGAGACAACCTTTTTGGGGGTGAAATCGACCCATAAAACAGGCGTCATATTTGCGTCTGGAAACTGAGATTAGTGGGTGATTTTTTATAAACAAATTTATGTCGGCTAGGTCGATACCACCACGAATAATAATTACTTTTTTGTTTTGGAAAAAACGGGAAACGTCTGGTGTTGAGGTAATAAAAATAATGTCAGCAAAATAATTTACTATTGTTTTGGTAAAAAACTGAATAAACCAATAGATAAAACCCTTTAAACGTTGGTTTTGATAGGGACTGTTTGAAGAAAATGGGTTGGGAGCAAATAAATAAAATCCAGCAATCCATTTTATTTTTGGGTTTAATATTTTTAAAAACAAGGCGGGAAGCAAATCGGGCAAAAAATCAGAGACAGAATAGACGTAGTTGGTGTCGATTAAAATTGATTTATTTTTTAATATTGTTTTGCAACCATAATATATTCGTCGAAAATAATGAAAAAATAAGTTTAATAAATTATTGTTTGGGTTTTGATTTATATCGTCGGTAGTAATAATTTTGATTTTGTTAATGGTTTTTGGGAGAATATTGATAGCCTCTTGACAGGCCAAAAGAATTATTTTATTTTTGGATTGCCAATTGTTGAGTAACTCGATAAAAATGGTATCTCCCCCACTGAGGCCATAGCCAATGTTATTATTAGCAATAAAAATAAATTTATGACTTACCATAGAACTATTATAAAGCTAAATTTGGGTTGTGGACCAAGTGGGATTGATGGTTGGCTAAATTTTGACTGGGGAGTCTTGCCAATTTTGTCAAAATTATCTTTTTTAAGAAGAGTTTTAATTAAATTTGGTCTTTTGGCTAATAATTATGATTTAACTTGGCCAAAAATTAAATTGGTTGATATTAATAGAAAATTACCATTAAAAAATAATAGTGTAAAATATATTTATTGTTCTCATGTACTGGAACATTTTGAGAAATACGAAACACAAAATATTTTAAAAGAATGTTTTAGAGTACTTAAAAATGGCGGGGTGATGCGAATTGTTTTACCTGATTTGAAAATGATAATTAAGAAATATAATAATGCGGATGAATTTAATAAAATTTTTTTTGGATATGATAAAGATAAAAAAAATATTTTTAATTTTTTTATTCGTGGGCACCAGTGGATGTATGACAAAAAGTCGATAGAGATTTTATTAAAACAGATATTTAAAAAGGTGGAGATAAAAAGTTTTGGAGTGGGGAGTGTTCCTGATTTGGATAGGCTGGATTTAAAGGGACATAAAGATCATAGTTTATATGTTGAGGTTACAAAATAATGGTATCGCTTAAAACTTGGCTTTTAAATTGGCGAAGTATTTTGAACTGGAATTATGTGCGTGATAGGGCTAATTTTAACTTTGTCTATAGCGCTTTGAGAAAGTCTATTTTTGAATTAAAACATCCATTTTACCCTTGGATTACCATTGAAATGGTAAATATTTTAGAAAATTTTCTCAAAAAAAGTGACGTGGGGTTTGAGTTTGGAAGCGGTTATAGTACTGTTTGGTTTGCTAGAAATACTAAAAAAATATATTCAGTGGAACATGACAATGAATGGTTTGAAACGGTAAATAAGATATTGAAAGATAATAGATTGTTAACAAAATCGAACGTAACAATGGTTAGTGAAAGAGACTATGTAAAACCCATTTTAAAAATTAAAAATAA
>VFLE01000222.1 GCA_009885205.1 Candidatus Shapirobacteria bacterium
AAGGCTTAACTTGTTCCCGAGCCAAAAAGCTATTTTATCTCGTTCATTAGGTTGTATTTGCATACCTGAATTTTACATCAGGTGTTCGGAATGGATTTTGAACTCAGGTTACGTAATAATGAAGATGATATTGGCTTAGGTGGATTTGTGGATGATATATTTACTGAGGAAGTGAATGTTTTAGTTGGAACTGACACATTGAATCAAGAATGTTTTGACAAATACGGGGACATATTAATTTATGTTATTAAACATGAAATATTCCATGTACTTATGAATCAGATTAAAAAAATGGACGATTATGATTCATACCTTACTTATGCACAAGTTGGTTTGATGTACAAAGATACTTGTTTAATGTATAAAAAACAAGAGATTTTAAATGAGGAAAATATTTTACCGATTGATGATACATACATGTTTGTTAAAAAAAGTATTAGTAAGTTAAATGAAGCACTTCGTAATCGATACTCGAATGATTTGATTATCGGAGAATCAGGAAACCTGTTTTTTGAAGTTATAGGGTCTTATCGTGGGGAAATGTTTAAAGGTCAAGAATTTTGGAAATCAGACTTGTTACGAGTCGATCTTGAACAAGATGACGAGTATTATGCTTTGTCTGGCGAAGATAAGATTGTCTTGGGTAAAAAATCTATGGATTGGTTGTCAGATCATGTTAAAGATATATATGATACACAATCTAGTTCTATGACAAATTTAGAGAGATTTGTTTCCAAGGAGTTAATTGATAGATCTAAAAACGGTAGTTTGTTCTCAGAGGTTAGTTCTTACCAAAGTGGTATGGTTCCAAGTGAGTTTGCAAATAGATATTTACCTGGCTTATTAATGTATTCATCAATTATGAGGGGAGATTGGAAATTTGTTAATGCAGTTTCAAAAGATGTAGATTTAAAAGTCGCTGAAGGTATTTTGAGTGAGAATAAGAGAGCTTATATTTTAAGAAAATTAGGATATTTTATTAATATTATTAAGGAAAGTAATGGGGATGGTGGCTGTGTTGGCCAAAATGTTGAAGAGTATATGGCTGATCAATTTGCATTATGTCTTACTGATGAATTAGGATATGATTTGAATAATTTAAAGTCAAGTTTAAAAAGTCGTTCAATCATCAATAAACTTAGACCACAAATTAAAAATTTGCTAGATTTCTTTAAGGAAAGAAATTTGGCAAGAATTGGTGAGACAGTTGTTTGACAAATATAGATGTTGCAAAAATGTTATGAATATGTTATATTTTTGTTATGTTTATACCAACAGCCAAAAATACTAGTACTGTCACCGATATGCGAGTTGACGCAATTGGTTTAATTAAAGATGTAGAAAAATTGGGGATGAAATATATTTTCCAAAAATCGAAGCCAAAAGTGGTGATGATGAATATGATTTTGTTTGAAAGAATGGCTGAGCTTTTGGAAGATGATTTGGACCAACAGAGAGTTGATGAATTAGCGGACGAAGAACTGGGAGAAGGTGTATTATTAGAAGATGTTGCAAAAGAGTATGGAGTTAAACTACACGGTAAAGTTCGCAAATGAAGGTCTGAAACGATTACGTAAGTTGGATAGTAAAATTGCTAGAAAAGTCACGGAAAAAGCTGAGATGCTAGGTAATTTTCGATCTTTAAATACAATTAAAAAAATGGAGGGGTATGGTAAAGATTTTTATAGAATGAGAGTAGGTGATGTAAGAATTATATTTCGAGTTACGGAAGAGAATAAAACCGTTTGGGTGGTGGATATGGGTTTTAGAGGTGGGGTGTATAGATGATTTTTGACAATACTATAGGCCAAATGGTATAATGCGAAATGTTGACTACCTGGGAATACTCGGTCAAAAGTGAAGCGGAGAGGTTGATTTACTGTGCTCACAATATCGTCAATGGATTTTACAAAACCAATAACTTTATTGTGCTGCCACTTAACCCCAATTCCAATAACTCGCAAATCGTCACCTTTCCTGATTTACCCTACAATTCGATCTCACGGTTTTGGGAGCAAGCAAAAAAGATAGACCTAAATAAAATTCCTGGCAATATTAGCCAAGATTTGATGGACATGGTTTCGGACTTAATGGTGAAGGGAAAAATTTCAAACTTCAAACTTCCTGCCTCGCCGGCAGGCAGGCAAACTTCAAAAACAAAAGAGTTGTGGGAAAAAGTTGAGACAGAAGTTGTGGCTGAAATTTATAAAGTATTGTCCTCAAAAAAAGATATTGTCAAAAAAATTATAATCCACCCAACGTCTTTTGGAACTAATTGTAGCTTTAATTTGATAGGTGAGAATGGTGAGATATTAATTTATTTACGTGAGGATCAGGGGATTCATGCCATTGTTGAGGCAATAATTACTTCAATAACCAGGAAGGATATTTATGAAAAACTAGATGGGGTGTGGGCGGAATCAGAAATTATTACTGACTATTTGGTAACTGAAACCTCAATCGCAACTGTTTTGCAAAAATATGAAAAAGCAGAGGCATATTTGCCAACTTTAAAGGGCGTTAGGGGTAAGGAGCAGGTAAAATTGATGCAGGAATCGGAAAACTTTTACAAAAAGTTGGGGATACCGAATTTTGAAAAACCGTTTTCGGTTAATGGGATTAGGCCACATCTGTTTAACAAACCCTTGGAGAATTTGACCGAGACTGAGCGAAATTTGGCTGTAACCCTGATCAAAAATGAGAACCAAATTACTGACTTTGATACGATTGGGGGAACTATATTTAAAACCGAAGATGACTTCTCACTATACGCTATATCTAAAACCATCCAACGGTTGCGAGATAAGTTTGAGGCTAATGGAATATCGGGGTCGTATATCCAAACTCTTCGAGGTAAGGGGTATGTGTTGAAGAATTAGGATTGCTGAGGATTAAGTTCGCTCCATGTTTTAGTACTTAGATCGCATTCTCTATTGGGATTACCGACACAGCGATGGCATTTTTCAATTAAAAAATTGCCTGAACCTCCGATCCAATTGCGTACCTTGATTTCATCAGCTTTGATAATATAAGTATCGCCTCCGGTGTCACCAGCACCAAATTCAAGTTTTATCTCTCTTTTTGCCCCACAAAATATACTCATGGTAGATATTTTATATTTATATATAAAGTTATCTTGACACTGTTTGACAAGTGAAAGAAATGGTAGAGACTTTTGCTTCCGCAAGTTGGCATGCTGTGTTATAAACCTGTAACGACAATACTTGATGTAGAAACATTGTAGTCTTCATTTGTATTAATATTTTTACTATTTCCACCTATGTATTTTGGACGACCATCGACTGATCCTGTTACTCTATTGATTGGAACACTGTAAAACTCATAAGATACTATTCCACCTTCACCTTCACCATCTCCATTTAATGTTATTTTCCAACGGTTGAGTGTAACACTACTATAGTCCTCTTCAATAGTAAATCTTACAATTTTATTTTTTGCTGTATGTCCAGCACATTCTAGTGTCATATAGAGTGGATAATAACCGACAATGTCTATTTTATCTTGACATTGTTTGACAATGGATAGTAATAGTAGAGACGTGATTAATCACGTCTCTACGATATTGTGATTGGTTTGACTTGATTTTGATTTAGCAATTTTTTGTAGGCTTTAAAAAACAAAAGCCATTTGTCGAGAGAGAGTTGCGATGGGGGGATGTTGCCGATTTTTAGGAATTTTTTGATGGTTTGCAATTGGGTGTAAGTAAGGACTTTTTTGTAGGCGTCGAGAATTGTTGGTGACCATTGATTAAAACCATAAACCACAAAATTATAAAAATCGAGCTTGTCTTGGTCTTTTATGAATGGAATTTCTCGTTTTTTAAATTTGACAAAAACAATTTTAATTTGTGGTTTTAAAGTAAAACTGGTGCGGTCGATGTCACCTAGATTTTCTATTTCAAAAAAAGGTTTGAATAAAATTGAGGATTGAGATTCGAATTTTGCCCCCATAAATTTGTCGGCAGTTTCTAACTGCATTATTAAAAACATGGAGTCAGGAAGATTGTTGGTTAACAAGATTTTATTTAATATTTCGGCGGTGATGGCAAAAGGGGGATTGGCAAAAATTTTGTAATTTTGCTCCGGTAATTGATAGTCCAAAAAGTCTTGATTGATAATTTGTAAATTGGTGATATTTTGGGTTCGTTTGGTTAAACTATTGGCCAAGGCCTCATCTTTTTCTATAGCCAAAACTTTGGCGACTTTGCCACAAAGAAGGGTGGTAATAATGCCCCGACCTGGGCCAATTTCGATAACGGTGTCAGTAGTATTTAGGTCAGAGGCATCAATTAATTGACGGACAATATCTCGGTCTTTGAGAAAGTTTTGGGACAAAGAACTTTTATTATGATAGACCATTTAATGCCAGCCTTTGATAAAAAATATTAAATAAATTTTTAATATTAATAAAGTTTGTTTTAAGTAAATAAAAAAACCTAATAGACTTCCGTCTTTGGAGAGATGGTTGATGTGACCATAATTAAAGACTTTTTTAGTAGTTTTTAGATGGTTGATAATGCAGTAATAATTGATAACTGTTTCCATGCCATAATTATAAAAATATTTTGATTTAATGCATTTTTTTAATATTTCTGTTTTTAGGGCCCGTTCGCCAGAAATTGATGGTAGAAATTGGGAAAGATAGGGTGAGGTTACACCAATAGTCCTCATTCCAATACTGTGACTATATTTATTTTGCAAGACGGGGTTAATGATTGAGGAACAAATTTGTGGGGTTAATTTGACTAGATCAGCATCACATAAAAAGATATTTTTGGTAGTTATTTTTTTTAGCCCAAAGACGATAGCTTCTGATTTACCGCCATTTTTTGGCATTTTTAATAATATTATTTTTGGCGATTTGATTGATTTGACGACTTGATATGTTTTATCGATTGATCCATCATCAACAACAATAATTTTATTAATCTCAGGAGTTTTGATTAAAACATCGATAATATTCTTGATTGTTTTTTCTTCGTTATAGGCAGCAATAAGAGCGTCAATTTTTTCCATAAATATATTTTAACCTAAAATAGGGTATAATGGAGTATTGAATAAGTTAACGAGCTTTGAGGTGTTGATCGTGTATGCAGAAGGGATGGCGATTTCGGCTTACGATAAAACAAATAAAAGTGCCACACCATTTAATATAGACGGGAAAAATAAGGACTACAATATTGTCTACGGCTATTTTCTGGAAACGTGTGAAACGCTTGGGTTAAAAGTGGCATTTAGCACTTCGGCCGATATTATTGGACCGGGGTTTTGCAAAAGCTATTGGACTTATAAAGATGATAGGTGGATCAAAAATAGTTCACCTTGCTTTTCAAAACTTATTTTTGATAAATTTTCGCCAAAACGAAAGGGGACAAAAACCAGAAGGGAACTGTTGTTTTCGAATAAGGATATTAAACCATTTAATAACCCAGATTTATATAATTTGTTTTTTGACAAACAAAAGACTTTCGATAAATTAAGTGATTTTGTGATTCCGACGGTAACGGTGGGAGAAAATACGATTGAAAATATGGACATGGCCTGTCAAAAGTTGGTTGATCTAATGCGGGTACATTGCGGAATAGATGATTTTAGCAGTGATGTGATTATGAAAGATAAATACGGATCGGGGGGTAATGGGATTTATAAATTTAAAATTGATGATAGGATAAGAATGGTAAAAGTGGCCAAAAAACATTACAAATCAACATATATAATTCAACCTTTTGCCAAGTTTGATACTGGTTTTTTATTTAAAAATAATTTGGAATCGGCCGATATTAGATTGATATTTTTGGGTGGCAAAATTGTCCAGTCTTATATACGAGTTGCCAAAACGGGGGATTTTCGTTGTAATGAACATCAAGGGGGTACTTTGACCTATTTAAATTTAAGTGAGATACCTATTGATGTAGTTAATAAAGCGATGGCAGTGGCAAAAATTTTAGACAAAAAATGTTCCTTATTTACCCTAGATTTTATTGTGAGTAATAGTGGCAATGCTTATCTTTTGGAGGGAAATACGGGGCCGGGGTTGGATTGGAATGTAAATTTACCTCAAAATGAGGTTGAAGCAAAAAAGCTGATCAATTTGATTGTGGGGGAGTTAAAGGTGAGGGCTTTTAATTAATAATATTTGTTTTTTTGGGTAGAGACGTGATTAATCACGTCTCTACTAAAAGTAAAGGATAAATTAGATTTAATTTCTTCTCTTTAGACATTTTTTTTATTTCCATTTCTCTTTTGGTAGCTGAGGAGCGGTCGGGGAGGGATTCGCTATAAACTAATTTACAACTGTCAAAACTACGGGTGTATTTGGCGGATTTTGAAGTGTGACTGTTGTGTTCTAAAATTCGACGATCTAAATTGGTAGTGATACCTGTATAGAGCGTATCACCAGAAGTTTTTACAATATAGACAAAATACACGTTAGCGGGAAACTTTGATAGTTCCGCCTTCAGCAGCACAAGCTTCGACCACAATCATGTTGTTGGCATATCGGGTAAGAGAATAACCGGTATGACCAGAGACAGTATTATTTGGATCAACAGGAAGACTGGTAAAATAATCGGTAAGTGTGGTGCTAAGAGGTAAACAATCTCCAGTTCCAGAAACTCCAACACAAGTGTTGTTGCACCCGGATGATGTGCCAACGGAAACTACTTCATAAGTTTTGGCGGTGGTGTTTGTTCCTAAACAAGTGGTAAGTGAAGCACTGTCTTTTTTATCGATAGCACAACTCATAACTCCAGTAACTATTTGATTGATATCTTGGGCTCGACGAGCATCACGAGCATCGGCGAGACGTTGAGCTGGTTTTAAACCAACTAAGACTACTATTGCCAAGAGTGACATGATGGCGACAACGATTAACAGTTCCATGAGGGTAAAAGCATTTTGTTTTTTCATATTAAATAATAATAGCAAAAAAAGATATAATTGAGAAATGAATGGTGGAAGTGTATCTGATGTAAAAAGGCAATTGCCAATAGTGTCAATGTTGGGTATTATCGTGCTGGTAATTGTTTTGTTTTGGTTTTTTAAGGGAGGGAGCTTTAAATTATATGCTTCACTGTTTTTTGGTTTATATTTTTTGACCCAATCTTCGTGGATATCAATTATTTTGGTGTCGGTGGCTCAAAATATATTGTTGTTGCCGATGAGGTTTTTGTATGAACGATTTGCCGACGATATCAAGGTTTTTGAAGATGAAGTAAAAAATAGTGATGTCAAGGAACAACAATTTTTGATAAACAAAAAAGTCCGGGAAGGGTCGAGTGCCGTGATGTTTTATGTGATTAATTTTGTGTTGGTAATGATCGCTTTTATCTCGGCGGGAAGAGTGTTTTTGTTGGAATTTTACAAAACTCCAATTGATATAGAGTATCTATATTCTTTTATTCATTTCCCTGAATATCCGCTAAAAGGGGTAATATTTCATTTTCCTTTAATTGATGTAACCAAGACAATATCAGTAGACTGGTATTGGATATTTTATGTGTGGGGAGCGTTGTTTGTAGTAATGGCCCTGGCTAGACTGTTGTGGAGAATGGTTTCGCCATTGTTTAATAAAGATGAAAAATTGTTAGGAATGAGGATTAATTACAATAGATTTTTGGTATTAATGGGGAGTGTGATTGGAACAATTGTGATTGTATCGACAATATTTTTGAGAAATATTCCGATAGGGGCGCAAATAGTTTGGTGGAGTGCTGATTTGGCGGAACAAAATACCGCGTTTAATATAGTGACGGCGTTTTGTACTTTTTTGGCAGCGATTTACAGTGGCTATCAACACAATAGAGTTGAAGTAGTTGAGGCAAAAGAAAGAGGAGTATCTCAAGAAATTATGGAAAAATTTACCCGGGCTAGAATGAGGGAAAGCGTAAAAAATGGCTTAATATTGGGGCTTTTTGCACTATGGGTGACAAGGTTGATGCCTAGCTCCCATGACTTGTCAGTTTTGGCTTTTGAAGCCTGTTATGTGTTGTCACCGATTACTTTTGATTTGTTGATACCGAAGAAGAAGAGATATCTTGTTGACAAGGATATTACTTAGGTCGATTATTAGTTATATAATTAATGAAACAATTGTTCCGCAGCCTACTGTTTTATTAGAAAATAAACCACCAGAATCGAAATTGTGGTTATGGTTGGTGTTGGGGGTAGTTATGGTGACCATTGGGGTATCGGGTTATTATTTTTGGTCACAAAAAAAGGTTTCTGAAATTAAAGAAGAGACTTTGACTGATTTAAGTGTGGCTAATGAGGTTGATGATCCAAATATGATTACTGTTTGGTCATGGAATACAGCAGCCAAAGCTTTGACAACTTTAATACCAAAATTTAATGAGATTTATCCAAATATCAAAGTTAAAGTGATAGAGATTCCTTTTAATGAAGCTAACGCTAGATTTAAAACAGCAGTTAGCACTGGAGTAGGATTTCCTGATGTGATGGATGTTGAAGGTCCGTTGATGTCGGGGTATATTGACAGTAAGTCATTGTTGGATATTACAGATTTAGCAACAAAATATAAAAATAGTTTTGTCCCTTATAAATGGACAGAAGTAACAAACGGTGACAATGTTTATGGCTTACCTTGGGATACAGCTCCCGTGGGGATGTTTTATCGGAGAGATATTTTTAAGGCAGCTGGAGTTGACCCAGAAAGTATAAAAACTTGGGATGATTTTATTGCTGCCGGTAAAAAAATAACTAAGGCCCCGAATCAATATTTAACATTGATGTCGAGAAAGTCTGATTTAAGTGACTTTTTTCAAACGTTGTTATGTCAGTCGGGTGGAAGTGAATACGATGAAAAAGGTAATATATCTTTTAATAGTAAACAGGGGATTGAGACAGTTAATTTAATGAAAAAAATTATTGATTCTGGAGTGGCCGCCGATGTTGGATGGTGGACACCTGAATTTTATGCGGGTATTAAGAATGGTCAAATTGCCACCTTAACAACTGGAGTGTGGATGGGGGGGCAGATTGAAGCAACAGCACCAGATCAAAGTGGAAAATGGGGGGTGATGCCGATTCCGGCAATATCTAAGACAGGATTAAGATCAGCGGTGCGAGGTGGATCAAATTTGGCGATTACAGCCAAATCTAAAAAGACAGAAATGGCTTGGAAATTTATTGAATTTGCTTTAGCTAATAAAGAAAGTCAATTATCAATGTATAAACAATTTAGTATTTTCCCGGCTTTAAAAGAGGTTTATACTGACCCTGCATTTAATCAGCCTAATAAGTATTTTGGAAATCAAAATATTAGTAAATTGTTTATTGATATTCAAAGTAAAATGCCAACTAGTTATTATTATGGTCCATATGAAATTGAGGTAAATCAAATAATTAGTGCTCAAGTGGTGTTGGCAGTCAGTGGCCAAAAAACGGTAGCTCAAGCATTGGCTGATGCTGAGATTCAAGCAAATAAGATTTTGAAAAAGTGAAACTAAAACTAAAATTATCTATTTTTGTTAGTTTGACTATTGTTGTTATTTTGTTGATGACGTCGGTATTTATAATTTTAATTAGATCGAAAGAGATTGAAAGTGACCTAATTGTCCGAGATAAATTAAGTAGTGAGAAGTTGGTACCAGGATTAGTAAACGATATTGGAACTTATTATGCTTTTGATTTTGACGTTTATTCACGGATTGTGAAGGATTTACTAAAGGGTGACCCAAACATTTTGAATGTTCGAGCTTTGAGTACAAACGGAGAAATATTGTTTGATGGTTCGGAATTGGTGAATGGTAAATATGACAAATCGACAGCGAGGTTGGTAACTGATAGTTATATATTAAAAACAATTGCTTTAAAAAAAACATCTCATGATTTTATAAATTATAAAGGTGAAAGAGTGATTCGAATATTGACACCATACATTGATACCTATGGGGTTTATCGGGCAATGGTGGAGTTTTATTTTTCAACTTCTCAGATTGATAAGACTACTAATCAAATGATTATTTATTTTATGGAATTGTTTGGGGTGTTTTTGATATTTGGAGTAGTGATAACTTGGATGATAGCGGAAAGAATTACTAAACCGATTTATGAATTGACCCAAGGAGCGAGAGAAATTGTAAAAGGTAATTTTAATTCAGAAGTCAAGGTTAGATCAAATGATGAGTTGGGAGAATTGGCTATAGTTTTTAACCAAATGGGGTTGACAATTTCACAAAATCAAAAAAAGATAAAGGATTATTATGCCGACTTGGATAAAAAAATTGAGGAGAGAACAAAAGAATTGAATAGTAAAAACTCTGAATTAAACAGTTTGAATTCTTTTATGGTGGGTCGAGAATTGAAAATGATAGAGTTGAAGAAGGAAGTGGCTGAATTGAAAAAGTTAAAAAAGTAAAAACCAAAAACCCCCAGCAGTTGCCGGGGGTTTGAGTATTTCAAAATAGATTAGTATCTTGAACCACCACCGTAGCCACCATTTGAGGAGCCACCGCGGTTTTGCGAGAAGTTATCTCGGCGTGGGGGACGATCTTCTAGAGGGCGAGCTTCGTTGACTTTGACAGTTCGACCATCTAATTCTTTTCCATCCCACATGGCGATTGCAGCGTTAGCTTCTTCGTCAGTTGACATTTCCACAAAGCCGAAGCCTTTGGATTGTCCGGAAAATTTATCTTTTATAACAACGGCGGACACGACTGTGCCGGCTTGAGCGAAAGATGCGTTCAAGACATCATCAGTGGTTTGAAAGGACAGACCACCAACATAAAGTTTTTTTGCCATTTGTGCGCAAACTAATAATACGTAGTGACTTCCCTTCAATTTGATTGACGAAACTTTCCCTACAGTAAGTAGTATACATTAATTACTGTATTAATAAAAGTGTTTATGTCAAAATGATTGCATGAGGATTGCATCGAAGATTAGTTTGATATTTGTATTGGTGTTTTTGTCAATATTGTTGGTTGCTGGTGGGATAGTAATGAATTCGACTTTGGGAATCATTAAAAATGATGTGTTTGATGAGTTGTACTATAACGGTCAGGCAATGGTGTTGCATGTGCAAACATATATAAACGATCAAAAAAAGACAGGTGAAGTTTTGGCGGAGGCATCGGTATATAGAGATTTTTTGAAACAAGATGTTAATAGTACACAATATTCAATTATTAAAGAAAAAATTAATGAGCGACTGGAGAGAACGATTAAGGTTGATGGTAATATAATTGAAATTTTTATATTAAATAAAGACGGTAAGATTGTAGCTTCAACCGAGAAATCGCATTTGGCAATGGATAAGGCGAGTGATGTCTATTTTTTAAACGCAAAAAACCAAATTTACATAAAAGATATTTATTTTTCAAATACAATCAAAAAAAATGGTTACACAATTTCGGTTCCAATATTGGATGAGGCAAATAATCGTTTTTTGGGAGTGTCGGTGGTCCGATATAGTACTAAAGGAATTGAATCGATATTGAATGGTTATGGAAGACAAAATAAGTCTAAGGAAGCGTTTTTGATAAACAATAATCGTTATTTTTTGACGCAGACGCGATTTACTAGTGAAAGCGTCGTTTTGAAACAGGTTGTCGATACT
The DNA here is from genome assembly GCA_009885205.1 of Candidatus Shapirobacteria bacterium. Taxonomy (GTDB): domain Bacteria; phylum Patescibacteriota; class Microgenomatia; order UBA12405; family UBA12405; genus UBA12158. The sequence goes on from VFLE01000222.1 coordinate 11,599, forward strand.
CAAAATGCCAAGGATTGTTTTGATCCGACTGAGGTGGAGTATATTACTCGCAACGGTTATATTGGTCTTGATGAATCGGTAGGGAAACGGCAAAGGGTTGAATCTACAGATTATCGAGGAATTCCAGTCTTGGCGACACATAATTATATTCCGGAAACCAAATGGTGTTTGATTACAAAAATTGATCAGTCTGAGTTTTTGTCATCATCAAATACAATAAGTCGGATATTTATGCTGGTTTTTGTTTTGTCTTTGGTCTTTGTAATATTGATTAGTTATATGTTGGCCAGACAAATTATCAAGCCGATTGAAAAATTAATTTTGGGAGCGGGAATAATAGCTGGAGGTAATTATGATTATATAGTTGACATAAAATCAAAAGATGAGGTTGGTGATTTGGCTTTTGAATTTGACAAAATGTCGATGGCTATAAAACAATCGAGACTGGAGATTAACCAAAAAGTTAATGACCAAACAGAAGAGATTGTAACAAAAAATGAAGATATGGGAAAACAGCAGAGAGCGATTATTAATATATTGGAAGACGTAGAACTAGCTAAGGGTGATTTGGAAAAGTTTAAACTGGCGGTAGAAAATGCTTCAGATCATATCGTAATTACTGACGCTGAGGGGATAGTTTTGTATGCCAATAAAGCGGTAGAAAGGATAACAGGATTTAATAATAGTGAAGTAGTTGGGAAAAAAGCGGGAAACGATGAGTTGTGGGGTGGATTGATGGAAAAAAGTTTTTATAAAAAAATGTGGAAGACAATAAAAATAGATAAAAAAATATTTTCGGGTGAAATAAACAACAAAAAAAAGAATGGAGATAAGTATATCTCATTTTCAAGTATTTCGCCTGTAATAGGTAAAAATGGTGAAGTCGTATTTTTTGTGGGAGTTGAGAGGGATATTACTCATGAAAAGGAGGTAGACAGAATGAAGACCGATTTTATTTCATTGGCTTCACATCAACTGAGAACTCCATTGTCGGCGATGAGGTGGTTTTCGGAAATGCTTTTGGCGGGGGATGCAGGGAAATTATCTAAAGATCAAACCGAGTTTGTCAAAAATATTGAATCGGCGAATGCGCGAATGATTGTGTTGGTTAATTCGCTATTAAATATTTCTCGAATCGAATCGGGGAGAATTGTGGTTGACCCGGAACCAACTGATTTGAAACAATTGGTTGACGATCAACTGTTAGAAATCGATAAACAATTAAAGGATAAAAAGCAAACAGCAGTGGTATCGGTTAATAAAAATATGCCAAAGATTAATGTTGACCCAAAATTAATTCGTGAGGTATATAAAAATTTATTGACTAATGCTAGTAAATATACCCAAGACGGGGGACAAATCGAAATATTTATTTCAAGTAAAGATAAGGAAATTATTTCCCAAGTGAGTGATAATGGTTTGGGAATACCAACTGCTTCTCAAGAACATATTTTTGAACGATTTTTTAGAGCCGAAAACGTGGTGAAAACGGAAACAGAAGGAACGGGGCTGGGGTTATACTTGGCCAAGGCAATTGTAGAATCGTCGGGGGGCAAGATGTGGTTTAAGAGTGAAATAGGTAAGGGGACCAGCTTCTGGTTTTCTTTACCGCTAAAAGGTGTTAAAAAGAAAGCAGGAGAGATTACAATTAATAGTTAATTCAGCCATAGGCTGACAAGAAAAATATGGATAAAAGAATATCGACGATTTTGGTAGTAGAAGACGAGGCTATGTTATTATTGGCGATTTCAAAAAAGCTGGAATTGAGCGGCTTGAACCCGGTAACAGCGGTTTCGGGGGAACAGGCGTTGGATTATTTGGAAAATTTGACAGAATTGCCTGACGTAATTTGGCTGGATTATAACTTAAAAACCATGAGTGGTTTGGAGTTTTTGAAGAAGGTTAAAGAGAACAAATTGTGGGCTAAAATTCCAGTAGTGATTGTGTCAAATTCGGCTTCGGAAGATAAGGTTCATAATATGTTGGCCCTGGGGGCTCAGAAATATATTTTAAAGGCGGAATATCGATTGGATGATATTATTAGTGTAGTTAAAGAGTTTGTACCTAAAATAAAATGAAAAAAATATTAATTGCTGAGGATGATAAGTTTTTGGCGAGTGCTTATAAATTAAAATTAGTTAAAGTTGGTTTTGAGATTCAAATTGCGGGTGATGGGAATGAGGCACTGGAAATACTAAAAACTTTTATTCCTGATTTGATGTTGTTCGATTTGGTGATGCCGGTTAAAGACGGTTTTGCGACTTTAGAGGAAGTGCGAAAGTTGCCAGAATTTAAAGATATACCTATTTTGGTAGCATCGAATTTGGGTTAAAAAGAGGATATTGATCGGGCTATGGGTTTGGGAGCCAACGGGTTTGTGGTTAAAAGTGATATGTCACTGGATGATTTGATTAAAAAGATTAACGTAATGATAGGATAAAATATGAAAATAAATAATCAGATTTTTTATGATCGGTTGAAGGAATTGGGAGTAATAGATAAAGACAAGTTAGATTTGGCATTGGTTGATGCTGATAAATCAAATAAAAAACTGATTGATGTATTGTATGATCGAGATTTGGCAACCGATGAACAATTGGGGGGGGTGATGGCTGATTTGTATGAGGTGCCTTTTGTAAATTTATCTAAAAAAGAAATTAACAGTGAAATAATGGGGATGACATCGGAAGTGTTTTCCAAAGAACAAGAGGTGGTGGTTTTTAATAAAAGTAACAAAGAATTGTTTGTGGCCGTGGCAAACCCGGAAAATAGTTTGGCAATTGATTTTGTTGCTAAAAAAACTGGTTTGCCAGTAAAAGTATTTTTGGCAACATCGCGTGATATAAAAACAGTTTTGAATAATTTGGGGTCGGGATTGGGCGATTCGTTTGAGGGAAAGGTAAACAAACTTATTGGTATAGCGATGGGGGGTAATGATAGCTCAACCCCAATAATTTCTTTACTGAGTTTAATTATGGAATATGGGTTTAAAAATCGGGCTTCAGATGTGCATTTTGAGGCAATGGATAAAGAAGCTATTATTCGGTTTCGAATTGATAGTGTTTTGCATGATGCGGTGAGATTACCACTAGAAATTCATTCTCAATTATTAACCAGAATAAAGGTGGTGGCGAGACTTCGGACTGATGAACATATGATGGCCCAGGATGGTAAATTTCAATTTGAGGTGGAAAAGGACAAAGTTGATGTTCGGGTTTCGATAACCCCAACAGTTAATGGAGAAAAAGTAGTAATGCGTTTATTGTCGTCAAATAGGCAATTTTCGTTAATAAATTTGGGTCTAGGTGAAGAGGAACTTAAAAAGGTGGAAATAGCTTATAAAAAACCTTTTGGAATGATTTTGGCGACGGGACCAACTGGGTCGGGGAAAACGACAACTTTGTATTCGGTGTTAAAACTTTTAAATACTCGTGAAGTAAACATAATGACAATTGAAGATCCGGTAGAGTACGAGGTAGAAGGGGTTAACCAAATTCAAGTAAATATACAGACAAATTTGACTTTTGCTGATGGACTACGGTCTATTGTCCGACAAGATCCAAATGTGATTTTGGTGGGGGAAATTCGGGATGAAGAAACGGCCCAGATTGCATCACAAGCGGCAATGACTGGTCATTTGGTGTTATCAACCTTGCACACTAATGATGCGGCGACAACGATTCCGAGACTTTTGGAAATGGGGATTGAACCATTTATAATCGCTTCGGGGGTAAATTGTGTTATGGCCCAGCGATTAGTACGACAAATTTGTCAAAAATGTCGGATTTCTAAGGAATACTCGGTAGAAGATGTGGATAATTTGGGGGTTGATAAATCGATGCAAAAATTGTTGTTAAATGATAAAAAAAGTTTTAGGGCATATACCAGTAAAGGTTGTCCGATTTGTCATGATACGGGATTTGTAGGTAGAGTAGGTATTTTTGAAGTGATGTTGGTAGATGGTGAGGTGCGTGAGGCGGTAGTGGCCAAAAAAGATGCGGGAGATATTTTTAATATAGCGGTCAAAGCGGGAATGAAACCAATGATGCAAGATGGGGTAGAAAAAGTTTTGGCCGGGATGACGACGTTGGAAGAGGTGCTGAGGGTGATAAAGATATAATTTTTTTGCTATTATTTTATAATGAAAATAGGGCATTTGGAACGAATATCACTGACGAAACATTTGGCGGTAATGGTCAAGGCGGGGGTTGGGTTATCTCAGGCATTAGAAAATTTGGCGGAGCAATCAAAAGGAGATACTCAAAAAATTTTAAAATCGATAAAATTAAGATTAGATAACGGGTCAAATTTAGCCGTAGCGATGGGTAAATATCCAAATATTTTTGATGAATTTTATTTGGGAATTGTAAAGGTGGGGGAACAAACAGGAAAGTTAGATTCGAGCCTGGAATATTTGGCAGTACAGCAAGGAAAAGAATATGCATTGGAAAAGAAAGTTTCTGGGGCATTGATGTATCCGGGAATTATTTTGATAGCAACTATTGGTTTGGCAACTTTTATTTCTCTGTTTATTTTACCTAAATTAACGACTTTTTTTGATGCATTTTCGGAAAATTTGCCGATATCAACAAAGCTACTTTTGGGAATGTCAAATTTTATGAAAAGTTATGGTTTGGTATCTTTTGGGATAATGGGGGCGATGATTTTTGGATTTTTGATGCTTTTGAAAATTGAAAAAGTAAAATTATGGTGGGATAGATTGATTTTAAAAATTCCATTAATTGGGAGATTACTGGTGGAAAGAGAGGTATCGAGATTTGCAAGAAATTTGGGGACAATGATAAAGTCGGGTTTACCAATTTTTGAGGCATTAAAAATTGCGGTTAACTCGCAGGGTAATTTGGCCTATAAAAAGGCGATTTTGGAGTTGTCGACTAATTTGGAAAAGGGGAGAAAAATGACAGAAATTTTAAGACAACCAAATTTTAAATTATTGTTTCCTCGCTTGGTGGCCGATATGATTGCGGTGGGTGAGGAAACGGGAAGTGTGGAAGAATCGCTTTTTTATGTTTCGCAATTTTACGAAGAGGACATTGAAGAAACGGCCAAAAATATGACAACCATACTTGAGCCGGCTATATTGTTGGTAATTGGATTGATGGTGGCATTTGTAGCAATGGCAATTATTAGTCCGATTTACAACTTGACGGGGGCATTGGGGTAATGAAAAGCTATGGTTTCTCACTAATCGAATTAATAATTGTAATTGCAATTATTATGATAATTGGGGTGGAAGCAACTCAATTGGGAGGGTCAACATTATTGTCAAATAATTTGGAAACAGATAAATCGATGTTAGTGTCAAGCCTGCGTAAGGCCCAAAATTATGCTATGGCGGAAAAAAATAATTTGACTTGGGGAGTGTGTTTGACGGGAAGGATAATTCGAGTTTTTGGGGGGTCGTGTGCCTCACCCTCAATCAAAAATGATTATGATTTGTCAAATAGTACCGTAATTTCGGGATTATCAACGGTAACTTTTTCAAATTTGCGAGGGGAACCGAGTGGGGTGCAGTCAGTAGTTTTGACGGGAAATAATAAGACTTATACGATATCGGTTAATTTGTTGGGAGGAATACAAATTAATTAAACTAATTTCCAATTTCCAATAACCAATTTCCAAACAAATCACAATGAACAAAAAACAAATCACAAATAAAAAAAATTGGAATTTGAGTATTTGGAACTTGTTTGGAACTTGCCTGCCTGCCGGCGAGGCAGGTAAATTTGGAAATTGTAGATTTGGTCAGAGTGAAAAAAATGGATTTTCACTGGTGGAAATAATTGTGGCAGTGGCATTGTTTGCGGTCATTACGAGAGGGGGAATAATAGGAATGATTGCTCCACTATCGTCAAACAGAAGTTCGGGTGAAATATCTAAGGCAACTCAGTTGGCACAAGAAGGATTGGAGGCGGTGAGGTCGATTCGCGATCTTGATTTTACTAGTTTGGTGGGGGGAACCAAGGGAGTAGGGGTGTCATCATCAGTATGGGCATTTGTGGGAACGTCCGATGTTACGGATAAATTTACACGAATTATTAATATAACAAATGCTTCTCGAGATGCGGGGGGGACATTGGTGGCCTCGGGGGGGACGACAGACCCTGATACTTTTGTGGTTAAAACTGATGTAAATTGGAATTATTCAACGGGTGATACTCGAAATGTGTCGATGTTGACACTGTTGTCAAATTGGCGAAAAACAATATCGGCGGGGACAATTGATGGTTTAATTATGTATGGTATAGGAACGAGTTTCCCTTATTGGAGGACTTTTAGTACCGCTTCAAATACTTTTGGAGTGGCTTTGACGTTACCGGCAATAGTGGGAAGTCCGCGTAATTTTGTAGTCAGAACTTCACCAACAAAAAATGAAGCAATTGCCGGGATGTTGTCAGCTGACGGAAAATTGTATGTTAATTGTTATGATGGGACAACTTGGAGTCAAGATTGGTCGGTGACAATTGGAGTAGGAACAACGAGAACTAGGCCTTTTGATATTGCTTATGAAAATACGTCAGGAAAGGTAGTAGTATTTTATTCAACAAATGTGGCTACAACTAATGAATTAAATTTTAGGACAAAATTGGGATCGGTGGGTTGTGGTAGTGGTAATTGGAGTGGGGCTACTGCCTTTGATCCAGTACGAACATCGGCCGTCGTGTCATGGGTAAAAATGAATAATAATCCAGTCTCGGGAAGTAATTTGATTGGGGCATTGTGGGTTGATTTTAATAAAGATTTATCGAGTGCAATTTGGAATGGGACAACATTTCAAAATGAACCATCGGTGGTGGGTGAGACGTCAGTTGAATCGGTGGGAGCAGGGACATCATTTCCTGATGTTGAATCTTTTGATTTGGCTTATGAGTCGGTTTCGGGTGATTTGATGACAATATGGGGGATAAGTGTGGGAGCAAATGGAACCAACGGAGTTCGATATCGGTTGTGTCCTGGTAATAGTGCAACTTGCACTTGGGGATCAGTGACCACTCCACCGACCTGGATTGATGATGCCACAAATTTGGATTTATCGGCAAATCCAAATACTGATGAAATGGTGTTTGCCTCGATTGGTAATGCTGGATCTGATTTGCAAATTGGTTATTGGTCGGGTGTTGGTTGGACAAACACAGCCAATGTTGATATTACTTCGCAGATACCACTGGCGGGGACAAAATTAGTGGCAACCGGATGGTTAATTTCTGGAGCAACAACAAGATCGGTGATTGCATACAACGATTCGGCAACAACAACTATTAATTGGTATAACGGTAATAGAGGGATATTTTCGGTAGGAGCGACAGTGATTCCTTCGCCGCTTTTTGCTAACCCACGAAAATGGTATGAAATTGCAACTAATCCCAAAAGTAAGGATACTTTAATGTTGACACTATCAGATAATAATAGTGATTTGTTTGCCAAAAGATTGACGATGTCGGCGGTGCCGGCTTTTACCTGGACGGCATCGGATGGAAGTACTCAAGTAGAACCAAATTTGGTAGGAAATATAGTTAAACCATTTGGATTTGCTTGGAGTATATTTTAATATGATAAAACGAGCTGCCGGATTAACCTTAATTGAAATAATAATTTATGTGGCGATTATGGGGGTGATGGCAACAGCTTTAACGATGATGACAGTTAACATGATCCAGCTGAAATCAAAATCATTAGTGATGCAAGAGGTTAATTCGTCGTTACGATTTATAGCCGATAAAATTAGTTTTGAAATAAAAAATGCCAAGTCACTGGGAGCAATAGGAGCCAGTAGCATTACCTTAAATACTCAGGATAGTACTCGCAATACAACTATTTTTGACCTTAATACTGGTAATATTCGTATGACAGTCGGAACAAGTGTGGCCAGTTTAAATAGTAATTTGGTAAATATATCAGCATTTACAGTGACTAATTTATCAAGTGGAACGAGTAAAACGGCTAACGTAAATTACGTAATAACTGGGAATTATAAAAATGCGGGTGGTCGATCAGAATTTACCTATTCAGCTACCGTTGAAGGTAGTAGTGAAGTGAGGTCGAAATGAAAGGATTGGCGGCGATAGTATCGGTAATTGTGTTGGGGGCAATATTTGTATTAATTGGGTCAATGATGTCACTGACGGCGATTAATGATGGTCAAATGTCATTGGAATCACGGTCAAGAGATACAAGCCAGTATTTGACTGAAGCTTGTGTGGAGGAGGGATTAATTTGGATTAATGAAAATGATACTTTGCCAGCCAACAATATTAAAACAAGTTTTGGAACTTGTCCGGTGACGGTTAATAGCCATACGGGGACTAGTTGGGATTTTACAGTCGGTAGTAATGTTAATGTAAAACTTAATCGGGGGACGACTTTGGCAGTCTCATCATGGCAAGAACTGTAAAATCTGCTATCCTTAAATAAAATATGGCAAAGACAAAAGTTATCTATTGGCATCGATTGGGGTTAAAGGTGTATGATGTCGACAAAAATAAGGTTGATTTGCTACGTAATATTGAAACAACTGACTTGCAAGAAATTCAGGAACATTTGAGTTTTTTAAAAGATAGTGAAGTTAATTTGTTGTTGTCTGACGCAATTTCATATTTATTTAAAAATGAAATTGCTAGCGAGGAAATAATAGATGATGGGTTTAGAAATCGGTTATTAGAAATTGTCAAAGCTGACATTCCGGAAGATTTTTCAAATTTTTCCTGGGATTATAAAGTGGTTGAAGCTGATGGTAAAAAAGAAGTATTGGTTTTTGCTCCAATTGCTGAGGTGCAAAATAAAATAAATGAATTGTCAAAAAATTTGGGGATAAAGTTTGTGGTGATTGAGCCCGAATCAGTATCGGCTGACCGTGACCCTAACCCAATTGTGGGGATTGTTAAAAAGAATGATATAAAAGGAAACGATGCCGAGGTTTTGAATATTGTGGTTGATGAAAATACCGGTGAAAACAAAAATATTTTTAAAGTTGTTTTGATTATATTGGGAATAATCGTTTTTATAATAGGAAATTATTTTTTATATAAAAAGTTTTTTATAAAAAAAATAGAAACTAAAAAAATAATAGTTGAAAATGTGGCTGTTCCTACAACTTTGCCAACGATAATACCAACTCCAACAACAACGGAAATTAAGTTAGAGAATTTAAGTGTGATTGTCCAAAACGGGACCAAAACAGTGGGGAAGGCAGGAAAAATAGTTGATAAGATAAAAGCTTTGGGGATAGTAAATGTGGTGGGAGGAAATGCGGATAATACAAATTATACCGAGAGTAAGGTTTATTTTAAAAATGATATTGTAAAAAATATAGTAGTGGATAAATTGTTGTCGGTGGTGGTAATAGTTCCCACAAACATCATAATTGACAATTCTATAGAAAATGATGTTAAATTAATATTAGGAATTAATTAATAATTTAAAATAAAATGAAAAAGAAGACTGGTTTTACTTTAATTGAGTTATTGGTTGTTATCGGTATTATTTCAGCTTTGACCACGGTCGTGTTTGTGGCTCTTGATCCGGCAGCTCGTTTTAAGGCAGCTCGTAATGCTCGTCGAACAACTGATGCTGATACTGTTTTGGCAGCAGTACAACAGTATGTGGTTGATACTGGTGGATCGTTACCAAACGGTATGGTTGGGACAACTATTTATCAAATTGGGACATGTACTGCTGGTGGGACAACTAACTGTCCTGGAGCTCATGCCTCGTGTATTGATATTGGGGCGACGTTGACTTCAAATAAATATCTAAAAAGTAATCCGGTTGATCCCAACCTTAGTGCTGGTTCGACGGCCACGGGTTATTCTGTCACCAAGGATGCTAACAATTTGTTTACGGTGAATGCTTGTTTGTCTGAAGGGACAACGATTGCGGTGTCAAGATAAAAAAGTAACGTGTTATAATCATAGGCTTAATTTAATTATTTGTTTTTATCACATATCCTGGCGGTGCCGTCTTCGCTAAAGCTACGACGAGCCGAAGCCGTGTGCGAATAATAAGGAGAAAAAAATATGGCAGTCAAAAAAAGTATGGTCAAAAAGGCTCTGGGGGCACAAAAGAAAATCGTTAAGGTTGAAGGAGGGAACGGTTTAAAACCGTTCCGTACAGATGTAATGAAAGAGGTCACCGTTAAGAAATACGAATTGTCAATTGATTTAAAGAATATGTTGGATGCTGGTTGTCATTTGGGACACAAGATTTCGAAAACTAACCCAAAATCAAAAGAAAATATTTATAAAGCCATGGACGGAATTCAAATTGTTGATTTGACTAAAACAATAGTCAAGCTAGAAGCTGCCTGTAATTATGTATATTCGGCGGTAAAGTCGGGTAAAACAGTCGCCTTTTTGGGGACTAAGCGTCAGGCTCGAGAGGTAGTGCGACGGGTAGCGACAGAAGTAGGGATTCCTTTTGTAACTGACCGATGGTTGGGAGGAACAGTGAGTAATTGGGGCGAAATCAAGAAAAATATTAAAAGACTAAATGATATCAATGCTGGGTTGAAGACTAACAAATATGCCACCATGTCAAAGAAAGATTTGTCGTTGCTTAAAAAAGAAACTGGTCGTCTAAACAAAATGATTGGAGGTTTGGTAAGTTTGGAAAAACTTTTTGATATCGTTTTTGTGGTCGATTCGGGATATGAAAAATCGGCGATTAAAGAATGTAGTGACAAGAGGATAAAAGTAGTGTCAATTGTTGATACCGATAGTAACCCCGAAAAGGTTGATTTTGCTATTCCGGCCAACGATGATAATGTCAAAAGCATTTCGTTAATTGTCGAAGAAATGGGGAAAGCAGTTAAGGCAGGACTTAATAAATAAGTTCCAAATTTACAAATTAACAAGTTCCAAACAAATTACAAATAACAAATTACAAATTCCAAGATTTGGAAATTGTAGATTTGGAAATTGTAAATTTATATTTTAATTTTATATGGACAATAAAAAAATAATTGATTTGGTTAAAAAAATTAGGGCGGAGACAAGTTATTCAATTGGGGAAATAAAAATTGCGGTGGAAAAGGCAGAAGGTGATGAAAAGAAAGCGAAAGAAATACTAAAAGAATTGGGTTTTAAGCAGTTGGAAAAGAGAGCAGATAAAGAAGTCCATCAAGGTAGAGTAGCAACTTATACCCATAGTACAGGTAAAATTGGGGTAATGGTTGAGCTTTTATGTGAGACTGATTTTGTAGCCAAAAATGAAGAGTTTGTAAACCTGACTCGGGATTTATGTCTCCAGGTTACTGCTATGGACCCAGAGAATTCGGAAGAGCTGTTGAAAATGGATTTTATAAAAGATCCATCACAAAAAGTAGCTGATTTGATTGCGGCCTTGGCTGGTAAGTTTGGGGAGAATGTAAAGTTGGGGAGAATATCCCGTTTTGAAATTTAGTTTTTTTTGATTGGGTTCTAATTGGCATTTGATAAATTAAAAGCCTTTTGAAATCGTTTGTAGAGACGCCCCGCGGGGCGTCTCTACAATAAATCTCGAAGCAAATTTAAATAAAAAAAATTGGACCAATTACCACCCAGGCAAAAACATTTGATAGAATAAATATATGATAAATTTTTCTGACGTAAATGTGAGGATGATGAAAATTGGGGATTTGTTTTTGAATGATATTGGGTCGATAAGAACGGGGAGAGCGACACCGGGATTGATTGAAAATGTAGTAGTAACGATTTATGGTGGACAAAAAATGCGATTGATTGAATTGGGGTCAATTTCAGTACCAGATGTCAGAACGATTACTTTTCAACCTTGGGATCAAACTCTGATTCGGGAAATTGCTAACGGAATTGCGGCGGCTAATATTGGGATGACACCGGTGGTGGATGGCAATATTATTCGGATGTCACTACCCATGATGACGACAGAGCAACGTGATGATTATGTCCGATTGTTGGGGAGAAAATTGGAAGGAGCCCGAGGTATGATTCGTGATGCTCGGGCTGATTTTAGAAAGAAAATGATTGATGCTAAAAATGCTAAAACGATTTCCGAGGATGAAGCTAAAAAAGATGAGACAGAATTGCAAAAAGTAACTGATTTGTATATGGGGAAGTTAGAGGAAATGGCAAAGAAAAAGGAGTTAGAAATTAGATCGTAGATCGTAGACAAAAATTATGGACATAATAATATTTATCATTGCTCTTTCAATTTTAGTTTTAGTTCATGAGTTTGGACACTTTTTTGCAGCTAAGCTGACTGGGGTACGAGTTGAAGAATTTGGATTAGGTTTGCCACCAAAAATTTTTGGTAAGAAATTGTGGGGGACAATTTGGTCTTTAAACTGGTTACCAATTGGGGGTTTTTGTAAATTATATGGGGAGGACCCGCCTTCGCAGGGCTACGGCGAGGCGAAGGAACGTTTTGCTTTTAATAATAAAAACCCGTGGCAGAAAGGGTTGATAGTGTTGGGTGGGGTATTTATGAATATGGTGTTGGCGGTGGTTATTTTTGCGGTAGTGTATACGGTTATGGGGATACCGACTGAGACTGATAGAGTAAAAATAATTGGAGTGGCCAAAAATAGTCCGGCGGAAACGGCGGGGTTGAAAATTGATGATCAAATAATTTCGGTTAATAACGTGGGAATAAAGAAAGGAAATGAATTGACAAGTGAAGTATTAAAGTTTAAGGGAAAAAATGTGGAGTTAATGATGATAGGGAACGGTTTAAAACCGTTCCGTACAACAATATTCGTTCGGGAAAACCCACCGGCAGGGGAAGGGAGTTTGGGAGTAGTGATATCGAATACAGAGATGACGCCAATTCGATGGTGGGAGTTTTACAAGGGAATTGGAGCTGGGTTTAAAGAAGCCTATTTTTGGGGCAAAATTATATTTGATGGGGTAAGCAAAATGATTGGAGGTTTATTTATGGGTCAGGTACCCAAGGATGTAACCGGGCCAATTGGAATGTTTAACGCAACTTCGAGTATTCGGATGAATCAGGGATTTTTGGCAGTATTACATTTTTTTGGAGTAGTGTCGGTAAACTTGGCAGTAGTTAATGTATTGCCATTTCCGGCTTTAGATGGAGGCAGAATTATTTTTGTAATTTATGAATTGATTTTTCGCAAAAAAGCTAACCAAAAATTTGAAGCAATGGTTAATAATTTGGGAATGATAATTTTATTATCAATGATTGCTTTGATTTCGATTGGGGACGTCAGACGATTATTTTAATTAAAAATTGATTATCAAGTAGAGACGTGATTAATCACGTCTCTACGGAAAAAATTAATTTGTTACTTCAATTATAACCGCTGAATTTGGTTCCATATAAATATTTTCGGTGAGGGTAGGAGTATTGATAGTTACCTTTTTGGTGCTAGTTTTGCCCATATATTTTTTAATGGTGACGGTGTAGGTGCCGGGGGTTAATCCCTTAAATGAAATAGGTACTGTTTCGCTATGACCAGAACGTTGGTCATAATTAACAATTAGACTTTGATATTTGGTGCCATTTTTAGAGGAAAGTGAGGTAACCCAGGTGCCATCACCAGTTGAAGGTAGTAGTTGACCTGAAAGTTCGTTTAAAAATTGGATAGCAAAATATCGAGGTTTTGGTTGGTTACCTTTTGATGAATGGGTAATGAGTCCCCAACCACTACTTTTGTCAGACCGAGGATTGGGGCCATCGACTGGTTCAAAAGAAAATATGCGGTGAATTTTGCCGGTAAGTTGGGTAACAACTGACATTAAATGAACTCCGCTTTGGGGACCGTCGTACCAAGAATCGGGCTCGGGATTGGGGCCAATTTCGGTAATTAATCTCTCGATGTCAAAATATTGAGGATAGTTGGATAAAATTTTGTTTAAACTGTCAAAATCAGCGAGATAATCGGCTGGATCTTTGCTGTATTTGTGCCAAGAAATAAAATCAAGCCGGATGCCAGATTTAGCGGTTGAGGCAAAAAGTGATTTGATCCAGTTGGCATAGTAGGCGGTAATGGCTGGGCCACCGATTTTGTAATTGGTTCTACCGGCTCCATCAACTACAGCTCGGGCAGTGTTGTGATACAGAGTGGTGTAGTTGGGGTCTTTGCCATAATGCCAACCACCAAAAAGATCGGGTTCGTTCCAGACTTCGTAATAAATACCAGAAATATTTTTTTCAACTGAATAACGGTGGGCAGTGGCTTTGACGAGGCCGTACCACTGATTCCAATCTTTGGGTGGACCAGCATTTTGACCGGTGGAGGACATTTCATTGGTAGTGTAGGAAATAGAGAGCATGGGTTTGGCGCCAGTAGCTACGATTGAAGCAACAACTCCGTCGAGTTGTTCAAAGTTGTATTGACCATTACCGGAGTCAACTTTGTAGTAATCAAAAATATGATCGACGCGAATTAATTTGGGTGATAATGCCTTTATTTGCCCTATAACAGGCTTAATCATATCGACTGGTTCTTCACCACCTTGGGATAAATTTTGCCATAAAGTTGAAGGAACATTACTACCTGGATTTTGAATGTCAATGACGATGTTGGCCGGAGTTCCTGCGGCTCCTTTGCGCAGATCAATTATTTGTTTGGTAGCCAAAATTAAAAGAGGGAGTATTAGTAATAGTATGAAAGGGAGTATTTTTGTAAACTTCATGATTAAATAATAGCAATAAATTTGACTTAGTGGTTTAATTTATTAATGAATAAAATAAAATTAATGGGGTTAGCTTTGATTGCAATAGCATTGCCGATGTTAATGTTTTTAGTGGAAACTAATTTAGATAATCGAAATATGGCGACAAGTACGGCTGGATGTAGTGAACAATGCCCGGGGCCGGATAATATTTTGCGAAGTTGTACTCCACCTGATGGTGATGGTACGAGTGTGGAAAGTACTTGTAATGCTGTAGGTCGGCGGGAGACTTGTGGGGGTAATAATTGGTGTTGTCCGACAGCAGGGGGAACATGGACCTTGGATATGAGTAAATGCCCAGTTTTGAACCAATCTCTAGATTATAAAATATCTTTTGGGGGAGTTAACCCAAACAGTGCTCAGTGTGCTATCGATTGGCCGTTACAATTTATGGTTTTGGGGGGAGGGGAGAGTAAAACTTATGTTAACGTGATTCCCTCAACTAAAACGGTGGTGGGTGATAAATTGGTATTTTCGGGAAGTTTAGATTTGACGGGATTTGTCAGTACTAGTGGGGTAGCTTTGTTTGCCAAAGGTCCAAAGCATTTGCAGGTCAAATATGGCAAAAATAATCAAACTGGGGTTTATAATCAAGCGGGAGGCGAATTAAATTTAACTGATGATATTGTATATGATTTTTCGGGGTATCCATTGTTGGCGGGTGATGCCAGTGGGAATAGCTCGGGGGTTGCCGATGGGGTAATTAATGGGATTGATTTTGCCTATATTAAGGCTAAATCGTTTGAGCATGAAACTGTTGCTGTCGGTGGATACTTGCAAGGGGATTTGGATGGTAATTGCCAAGTAAACTCAAATGATGTTAATTTGCTAAAAATTTCATTGGAAGAGAAGCAAGGGCAGTTGTATTAATTTTGATACATTGACAAAAAGTTCCGCAACTATTACTATATAGTTGTGGTGAATTTACGCAACATTGAAGAATTGTTAATTCTACAAAACCCTCATTTGGTTGGCGGTGAAGTGGGGGTTGTTGGTTTTAAACGTGATTTTTTTGACAAATTTTGTCATGAGCTGATTAAGAAAAAACTCATTATTACTTTAAATGGTCCACGAAGAAGCGGAAAGACTTTTTTGATTAAACAATCAATGAAGTGGTTGGTTGAAAAGAAAAAAGTTTTAAATAATAACATTTGCTATTTTCAATTTTCGGGAAGTTTAAATGAAAAAGATGTGGTAACTAATGTAATTAATTTGTATTTAAAAAAATACGCAGGAAAGGGGAGAAAATATATTTTTCTTGATGAAGTTCAGTATGTAGATTATTGGCAAGATCAAATAAAGTCGTTTTACGATTTGTCCGATAATATAAAATTTGTCGTCTCAGGATCGACTTCGTTATTTTATCGACAAAAATCAAAAGAAAGTTTGGCGGGGAGAATTGTTAAATATAAATTGGGAGCGTTAAGTTTTGGTGAATATTTACGATTTAAAAAAATGGTTGAACCTTCAGTAGATAGAGCTAAATTTGTATCTAATTTAGCTATATATAGAACTGAATTTAAAAAATACTTAGCTATGGGTCAGTATCCCGAGGTTGTGGCAAATCCAGAAATTGATGTCAAGAAATATATAATGGATTTGAGTGATCAAATAATTAATTTTGATATTCCCTATTTTTCCTCAAAAATAGATAGATCATTGTTTTTAAGTGTAGTGAAAACATTATCTTTTGATTTGTCAGAAGAATATAGTGCTAATAATTTGGCAAAAATCTTGGATATTGATAGAGAAAAAATAACTGAATATATAAAAATATTGGAAGAAATGGGTTTGTTTTCGGTATGTTACAACTCGAGTTTTAAAAGTATGAGAAAAAAACTGGTGGGAACAAAAAAAATATATGGACTTAATTTGAATTTAGCTTTATATATTAATGGATTTGATGGATCATATTTTAACGACAGTCGAGTATATGGGAGATATTTTGAAAATTATATATTTATGAGATTGTTGGAAAAAAATGGAAAGATTGAATATTATAGATCAAATAATAACGAGTTAGATTTTGTGTCAGACAGAGATGCTTTTGAAATAAAATCGGGAAAAGATATTGATGTTGAGAAATATAGTCAACTGTCTTTAAAAATCAAAAAAAAGTTTCATTTAATTTCTGAAGAGGAAGGATATTTGATATAAAAACAGGGTTAGACGTTTTGATACATTGACGGTGGTTTTGATAAGTGTTTTACTTATTTATGAATAAAAGTATTAAGTTCTCGCTGGGTTTGGCTCAAATTCCCTTAATGATTGTCCTTTTGTTGATGGCGATTGCCGTACCAGCAGCGACAAAATTGGTGCAAAATAGCGCAGATAATAGAAACATGGCTGCGTCAAATGTGTCTAAGGGAGGGGGAAAAACGACAAAATGTGGAATTAGTTATAGTTGGAATGCGAAAAAAGGAGAATGTGTAAAAGATCCTTTGAATTGTAAACCTGGGACACATGAAACTAATAAAGGATGTGTGAATGATGATCCTTTTGCTGGAGGAGGGGCTGGTGGTGGATTGGCTACTTCTACTCCGAAACCAACATCAGCTGTGGGTGTTGGAATATGTACGTGTACATTTGGTCGTTGGATTGGACTTTGTACTAATGTTGGTCAGGTTTGTTCAGTTGGTGGTGGATTGGCTACTTCTACCCCAAAACCAACTTTAAAACCAACGTCAAAACCTGATCCTTGTGCTGGACTTACTGGTTCTGCCAAAATTTATTGTGATGAGGCAAATAACAGACCAACCGATAATCCTTTTGCCGGAGCAACAATTGGGGCTGGAAAGGCTACTTCTACACCGAATCCAGCAGATAGATGTAGTGGAACTAAAGCTAATCGAGGAACTGGATGTAGTTGTATTGTTGGAGTAGTAGATTGTGCATCTGGTAGATGTTCAGAAGGACAATGTATACCAAAAATTCCAACACCAGCAGGCGGATGTGGAGGTGGAGTAGCTAATCGAGGAACTGGATGTAGTTGTATTGTTGGAGTAGTAGATTG
>VFLE01000216.1 GCA_009885205.1 Candidatus Shapirobacteria bacterium
ATCGCTCATAAGTTTTTATTTTAATATATTCTTTGCCTTTTTTTACAATCTTTTTTCTAAGGTCAATAGCGTAAATATCCCTGTCATTAAAGTTATATTTCTTTACGAGAATATCCAAAATCAACTTGTTAGGATTATCTATATCGGCACTTGAATTACTAAATCCATACTCAATTTCAAGGTATAATGGCGATGGAAGCATTAAAAGAACTGCTTTTTCGTACTGACTATACTCTTTAGTTTTGAACCGTTTGCCTTTGAAGGCGCAATTTACACTAAGAGGTTTTATGTTTAAATGAATCACTAAGCTACGTGCTTGTGTTGCTTGTTCTCCATTAACTCACCTAGTTTTTTACTTTCATCCTTTAGTATTTTTAAAAGATTTTCACGTAAAGAACGAACGGGTTTATGTTTTTTTACAATTGTGCTGCTCATATTCGGTTATTTTATTGTGCCTTGATAATTCTGTTGCAACATCATTCATCACCTCAATCAATTCTTTCTGCTCGACCATTCTATCCTCCGAAATTTCTCTCTCTCTCATTAAAATATATTCATTCAATCTCATATTTTCTTTCTTCTCTTTCTTATACTCCATGCCAACGAAATAAATAACTAAACCCATTAAAGCAAAGACGAGTCCTTTATCTAATAAGATGTCAGTTAATTGTTCCATTATTTATCGTCCTAATGATGTATCAAGTGCTAGTAAAATATCATATAAATCTTCTGTTTCTTGTGCAGTTAAACCATCATGAATAACCTCTTGGCATAATCCTACTTCTGAATAACTAACATTAACACCATCGACCTTCCTAGCCGCCACCACTAATGTATCGGGTTGAAATAGCATAATTGAACCCACAGCAACAGATTGAACTATAACCCCATCTTTATAAGTATAAAGTGTATTTCCTATTCGGGAATAAGACCAATACCCATTTGAATAAGCTGTATTATCTAACCAATCAGGAGCAGACCAAAAAGTCCAAAATAAAGTAGTGCTGAAATGAGTTTGTATCATAGTGTACACACCATTTTGAACCACACCAATAACTCCATCAGAGGCTGCGAAATTAGATGAAAACATTTTAAAACTTACACCACAATCATTATAATTATTATAGTCATCTTGAGGGAAATTAGTATTTTCATATCCATTAGTTCCATCATAAGATGCTCCACTTGTTGAATAAGTAATTCCTCCCGAAAAAGTACCATCGTAGGTAGTCAATTCACTAATAGCATTTAATCTTTGCGTATTTGCAATAGAGCCAATTCTCGGAGTCCATCTTTTTATTTTAGCAGTTAATCCTGTTGAATCCAAAGAATCAAAAGCTGTATTAATAGCAGTTTTAAAAGTAGCTAAAGAAACTCCATAGTATGTGTTAAAATCTTCCACACCGCCATTACCGACTACTAGCTTATCATAATAAAAATGATTAGCAAGAGCGTTAGGTAATAACGAATCTCCACTAGGAGGCGCAAACCCTCCCCCTTCACCAAAACCTGCTTTGAATCCTAAAGGTTGCCCTATATGTCCGTTACCTAATCCCATGACTAGATTTGAAACTCTATACCTACGTTGTTTGTATTTGCAGTGCTATCAATTAAAATAGGTTCAGGTCTTTTTCCTCCAACCATAGCCATTGTTCCTGACTGTGAAGCGGGAAAAGTAATACTATCAATTTTTGCCGTTCCTGCGCTATCAATAGCCCAAGAAATAGAACGATATGTATTTAAAGGAACTCTCTTAACCGTAGCGTTAGTGAATGTAGGCGTAGGGAAAGCCGAAACTAAATATAATTCTGTATCAGAACTTATAGAGCGAACCTTTCTAAAGCACGACTGAGCAGCGATATATAGGTATTCACCAACTTGTAGTTCTGTTGTGAATAAAGTTCCTGTTCCTACGATTTGCAGACCATCATTAACACCATCTAGTGTTGTGCCTCCTGTTAAAGCTGTTGATTGAGGAAAGGTATCTTTGACGTTATCGTAATCTCCATGACTACCTGAAATAGTTACTGC
>VFLE01000102.1 GCA_009885205.1 Candidatus Shapirobacteria bacterium
ACCGTGTCATCCAATAACCTTTGGCGGCTTTTAGAACTTTTTTGTGAAACTTACGTCTGACGACTCCTGTTTTAACACGCATATTTTATAGTAAACCTAATAATTTTTTAACTTTGATGGCAAATTTACCCAAAACTTGTTGCTTGCCTTTGAGACGGCGTAGTTGTTTTTTGGATTTTTTGCGACGAAGATGTCGATTGAATGATGACATACGCATAACCTTGCCATTTTTGGTGACTTCAAATCGGTTGCTAACTGATTTTTTGACACGATGTCTTTTACTCTGTTTTTCCATTGTTTTTTGTTTTTAAATTTTTTACTGGTCCAAAGGAGGCCATTAGTCTTTTGCCCATCATCTTTGGAGGTGCGTCTATTATACCAACATCTTCAATATCTTTTTTAAACTTGTCGAGGAGTTGGTTGCCAAATTCTGGATGTTGCATTTGGCGACCTTGGAATTTTATACTGATTTTGACTTTATTTCCAGTAGATAAAAATTCTTTGGCCCGTTTTACCCGAGTTTCATAGTCCCCGGCTCCGATAAAAGGACTAAGTTGAAGTTCTTTGGTATCGCCACCTTTCATACCTTTCTTTTCGGCTTTGGCTTTTTTGGCCTCTTGATATTTATATTTGGAAAATTCGATAAGCTTGACGACTGGAGGTTTGGCCATGGGGGCAATTTCAACTAGATCTAACCCGGTACTGCGGGCCATTTCAAAAGCCTCACTGATAGATAATACTCCGATTTGTTTGGCATCTTCGTCGATTAAACGCACTTCAGGTGAAGTAATTTGGCGATTGGTTCTGATGTATTTTCGATTATCCATTGGGCTATTTTATCAAATTTAGAGATTTATTGTAAATTTGTTCCTTAATTTTGGTAATAAATTCTTTGATGGCGATTGCACCTAAATCCTGACCATCGCGTTGACGCACGGCAACTGTCTCGGCTTCTGCTTCTCGGGCTCCAACAACCAACATATAAGGTATTTTTTGCATTTGGGCATCACGAATTTTGGCTTGCATTTTTTCAGATCTATCGTCAATTTCTACCCTAATACCGGCATCTTTTAATTCTTGCAATACTTTATTTGCAAATTCATGTTGAGCGTCAGTGATAGGAATAATTTTTACTTGGATAGGCGAGAGCCAGGTGGGAAAGGCTCCGGCAAAATGTTCAATAAGGATTCCCATAAATCTTTCTAAAGATCCATAAATTACTCGATGAATGACAACTGGAGTTTTTTCCTTACCGTCGGCATCAGTATATTTTAATTTAAAATTGCGAGGTAATTGAAAATCTAGTTGAATTGTACCTGTTTGCCATTCACGACCCATACAGTCATTCATCATTATGTCTAACTTTGGGCCATAAAATGCACCCTCGCCTTCACCAACATAATATTCTATATTGGCCTCTTTCATTATTTTTTGTAAATCTTTTTCGGCTTGATCCCAGGTTTTAATATCACCCATAAAGTCTTCGGGGCGAGTTCCTAGCCTAATTTTAAATTTAATATCAAAAATAGAATAAAAAAGTTTAGCGATATCTAAAATTTTTATATACTCATCTTTAATTTGATTTTCGGTGACAAAAATGTGGGCATCATCTTGGGAAAATTTTTGGACACGCAACAAACCATTCATTTGTCCTGATTTTTCGTGTCGATGGAGAGGGTCACAATCAGATAATCGAAGTGGTAAATCACGATAACTGTGTATCCCTTGGCTAAATATGGTCATGGCATTGGGACAATTCATTGGTTTTAAACAATAAATACCATCTTCACCCATATCACTGAGGAACATATTTTCCCGATAATGATCCCAGTGGCCGGAGGTCACATAAAGTTGTTTTTTGTTTAGTTGGGGTGAAATTGTTTCTTGGTATCCCCTTTTTTCGTGTTCGGCGCGCCAAAATTTTAATAATTCGTTAATAATTATAGTTCCATTTGGAAGCCAGTATGGCATGCCGGGAGCAGTCTCGTGTAAAAAGAAAATGCCTAATTGTGGGCCTAATTTACGATGATCCCTTCTTTTTGCCTCTTCTAAATTATTTAAATGTGTTTCTAAATCAGTTTTATTTTCAAAAGCGGTGCCGTAGATGCGAGTGAGCATCTTGTTTTTTTCATCACCATGCCAATAGGCACCGGCGATGGAGAGTAACTTAAAGGCTTTGATGGCGGTGGTGTATCGAACATGAGGGCCGGCGCAAAGATCGACAAAATCGTCACCAGTTTTGTAAATAGAAATTACTTCATCACGGTTGGTAATCGATTCGAGCCATTCGAGTTTATAGGGATTATTGGTAAACATGGTTTTGGCTTGATTGATTGTTATTTCTGACCTAATTATAGGTAAGTTTTCTTTGATGATTTTCTGCATCTCAGCTTCAATTTTGGGAAAATCTTCTTCGGATATTTTAAAATCGTTTAAAGGTTCAAAGTCAAAATAAAAGCCATCGTCAGTGGCTGGCCCCATGGCCATAAAAAATTTGTCAGGGCCGAAAACTCGCTGCATGGCTTGGGTTAAAACATGTTCGGCGCTATGGCGGATTTTGTATAAATTATCGTCGTTATGTTGTGATGCGTCTAGTTGTGACATATAGATATTATATATAATTAAAAATTAAAAAGGAAAAACGGAATGCCCAGACGCGAGAAATTACCCACGTGTGGGCAATGTAGTTAATTGAGTAGATGTATAAAATGTATGTTGCATAATTTTGTGGAACGTAATAAATCGTGAAACGATTTAAACGTTCCTACAGCGTTTAAATTGCAATGCAATTTATTACGCTGTGAATCTGACAGGACTCGAACCTGTGACCTCTTCAATGTCAATGAAGCGCTCTAACCAACTGAGCTACAGATTCAGACTGTTTGAATTATATCAGTGAGGTAATGATTTAGTCTATTCTTGATATTTATTCTTCAACATCATCCATATCAATTTTAAGTTCAATTCCTAGTTGACATTGAAGTGATTGTCGAGAAAGAGCATTGCGCATTTCAATTTCGATTGGTAACACTGCCCTACCTTCTTCTTCAGCCTCAGTAACATACCAAAAATCATCATTATTTTTTCTTATTTGACATACTTCAAATAAATTAACTGGACAATTAACAGAATGGAGTGAGCAATGTTTTTTTGTGATATCTTGTCCAAAAATGCGAATAATTTCTTTATTAACGTGTTGTGGAGTGAGAGACATGGTTTTAATCCCCTGACCGGGCGGCGGAGTGCTCGTCGCTCATTAAATATTTAATACCACCTTTGGATTTTAAATTTTTCCAATAACCACTATTTTTTTGTTTTTTCTTTTTGCTATTAAAACTATCAAGCCAACAGCTGGCTTCGTTGATATTGCGACGGAAAGCAATAACTAAATTTTTTAATCGGGCTAAAAAATTGACTTGATATTCGTTGGCTTCTGGAATACTTTCCATGGTAGCATGGGATAAATTTGAATCAAGTTCGCTCGTCGCTACCGTCAATTTTTTGACTTCGAGTTTTAGTTGTTCAACGACTGATTCAAGTTCGTGTTGTTTGGTCTCTAAAGCTTTGCGATCTTGTTCCCCAATTATATTTAAACCAAAATTTTCTTTGGTCCAGAGTTTATTGGCCTCTTGTTTGTGAATTTCAACTGATTGATTGAGTCCTAAAATGCCACGTAAAGAAAAATTTACAGGAGAATAGTTTGGTTTGTTTTCACTTAAAGACTCGTTTTTATCGTCACCCCAAAAAGACTTTGTTTTTTTAGAATCTGATTTTGATGTCAAAATACCACCTGCCATATGGCGAATTATAACAAACTATAAGATAAAAATCACCCCCTAACCCCCTTTTTGACTAAAGAGGGGGAAAATTATTTTTTTTAAAATTGTTTTAAAGAGAAAGTAAGTAATTTATGACTTTTTGTTGGGTCAATAAATAGATTACTAAACTAGGATTTTGGGCTAATTTGGGGTTTTGGGAAATTATATCTTTGATTTCTGCCTCGGTGGGGTCAAGTTTTTGTTCGGTAGAAATTTGAGCAATGGCTAGATTTAGGGTCCATTCGTCGACAGCTTGGTGTTCTAGTTCGTGTTTAAGTTGATCTAAAGTTTGATTTTTATTTTTTAAATATGCATCAAAAGTTAACCCGGCATGCTGAATTTGATCGACAAGATTGGTCAGTTTTCGTTCGACTTCGTTGTCAAGAATTATCTTGGCTATTTGTGTTTTTGAATTTTGTAAAATTATTTTTATGGCAGCGTCAGTTTTCTTTTCTTTGTCCAGAGTTGTGTCTGAATTACTTTTTTTTATTTCAATATAGGCTTTGGGGTCAACGGTAATTTCAGGTATTTGGGCGCTGCTTATTTCTATCTGCCAGTCTTTGTCTAAGGTAAAGGGAGGATTTTTAATGACGACTGAAGGTTGTACCGCTGGTTTTAAATTATTCTCTTTGACTATTTCATCGTATTTTTCCGACAAAACATGATTAACCACTTCGTCTAACATTTTTTCTGGAGAAATTTGATTTTTAACCACGTCAAGTGGAGCTTTGCCTTTACGGAAACCTTTGGTCTCGAAATTGGCGGCAACATGGGAGAGGGTGTGTTGATATTCTTTAGTTATTTCATCAACAGTTATAGTAAAAGAAAGAGTAAAAGATTTGTCTTGGTTGTGGATTATTTTTGCATTTGTTTTCATAGGTAGGCTTATGATAGCATAAAGGTACGATGCAGTTGATTGAAAAATATAAAGTATATTTGCAGTTGTTTTTTGTGATGGTAATTGCCGTGTCTTTGACCACAATTTTGTATGCCGAAGTGTTGTGGTGGAACAAAAATAAACCCAAAAAATCAGAGGTGGTTTTGACGGGATTTAAAACTGATTTGGGTAAATTGGTGTCAGTAGATCAAGTTGTGACCAAGGAAAACGCAAACTACAAAATTGATAATTTGATAACAGGTGATGATGCTCGACCCCTAATTATTGAAAAATATCTTACAAAATATAAATCACCCTTGGTCCCCTACTCAAAACTTATTTTTGAGTTATCACAGACGTATGGCTTTGATTATTATTGGATAGTGGCGATTGCTCAACAAGAGTCAAATTTGTGCAAAAAAATACCAGAAAATTCTTTTAATTGTTGGGGTTATGGAATACATAAAAAAGGAACTTTACGTTTTGAAAATTATGAAATTGCTTTAAAAAGTTATGCCGAATATTTAAAACGACAATATTTTGATAAAGGTTTAAATACACCAGAGCTTATAATGAAAAAGTATTGTCCGTATTCTGATGGATCTTGGGCGAGAGGGGTACAGCAGTTTATTGATCAGATGGAATCGGGAAAATTTTAATTTTAAAAGTGTTGGTTGATTGTTATTGACATGTTTATAATATATTGATATAGTACATATTAGATCCCGGGGTGGCTCCTCTAAAAAGCATGCTCTGGGATTTTTTTTGGTCTTTGATAATATATTTATTTGTGCCAACACAAATTTTAAAAGAATTGTTTGAGGAATACATCAAAACTACTGCCGAAAAATCAGTTGTAGAAAATAAAATAGTGTTGTTGTGCCATTTAACCAATTCTGTTATAAATGCCATAGGTTCGGCTGAATCAAAAGCTTATGTTACTAACCGTATGCTTAAACATATTTTTGACAATAAACCGGCTGAAGAATTTCATTTTTTAGTTGACCATCTTCATAAAGTTGTCAAATTCCCTGATAGAATTTTTAAAAATAAAGATGGCAAAAGAGGTGGGTTTTGTTTTGTAAAAAGAATAAAAAATGACGAATACCTATGTTCGATTGAAATAGTTGAAGGGGAAGGGTTTTATATTGCTACCGCTTTTAGATTAAGAAAACCACAGTATTTAAATAGTTATGAACTGGTATGGAGCTGGAAGGGCGACAATCCTTCATCGTAATGTGTTCGATATTCCTTTCGGAACCTACTTACATTCCGCAGTAGAGCCTTTCTGCTTTTCAACTCCATATCAATTCATAATTTAAGGTACTAACTGATATTTATTGTATCATAATAAATATACTCTGTAATTAGTTTGGCATTTCCATATGATTGTGTCAATAAGGAATGGGATTTTTTTAGTATCTTGTGATAGATTATCTTTAATGGATAAAATATTGGAGACAATTTTCAAGGCAGTTGTTTATTTGTTTGTATCAGTAATTGTTTATTTTTCTTACAAGAAAGGTATTGAAGAAGGTTCTAAGGTTGATTATGAGGGTTATAAAATAATGTTGAAAGCATTATTTGTGTTGTTGCTGGTTTCATTCGTTCTGGAGTGGTTTGCTGGTATTGTTGATAATTGTGATATGGAAGATAGATATGGGCAGTGTCAAAGTGTTAGAGTCGTTGGTTTTAGTGTATTTCAAATGTTTATTAAATATATTTTTTTAATAATTGATTCGTTTATTCCATTTTGTGTTGGACTATTTCGTGGTAGAAATATTCTAGAGAAGTAATTTTTTATAAGGGGTTACAATTTGATAGATTCGGGGTTAAAATAGGCAATGGCAACAATATCAACACAACAGTTAAAACGGGGAATATATATTATTTATCACGAAGAGCCACATATGGTGGTCGATTTTTCTTTTGTTAGTCCGGGCAAGGGCAGTGCCTTTTATCGAACTAAAATGAAGTCACTTTATAGTGGTCGAGTGTTAGAATATACCTTTAAATCAGGAGAAAAGTTGGAAGAAGTATTGGTGGAAACTACTGAGGGACAATATTCTTATTTTGATGGCGAGAATTATGTATTTATCGAACCACGGACTTTTGAACAATATATGGTACCGGTGGATATTATTGGGTCGGATAAAATTTATTTAAAAGAGGGTTTGTTGTATCGTTTGAAATTTTATGAGGAAAAACCAGTGGGAATTACTTTACCTAAAAGTATTGCTTGTGTGGTGGTGGAAACTGAAAACTCAATTAAGGGTGATACGGTAACTGGGGCTATGAAAAATGCCGTTTTGGATACTGGGGCCAAGGTTTTGGTGCCGTTATTTATAAAAGTAGGTGAAGAAATTTTGATATCAACCGAATCGGGTGGATATTTGTCGCGAAAAAACTAAAGTCCTAACGATAAATCAATTTGAGGTGGCAAAATTTCGGGATTGTATTTAATTTTGGTTTCAATAGTGTCAAATTGGGTTTGATATTGAGAGGGAAGAATGTTGGCTTGATTGATAAAAGTGGGAGTGGCAATAGGGGTGGGCAAGTTGGTGCCGATATTTTGTTTAATGGCAGGAGAACGAAAAATTGAAACAATCAAACTGATGATTAATAATAAAATAGTAAAAACAGATAGACCAACGAGAATTTGAATTTTATGATCAGTTTTTAGTTTTTGAGCAAAAGTTAATTGAACTTTTGTTTCCGGTTTTAAGGGATTGTTGGTAGTAAGGTCGATGTTTTGATAAATGTTTTCTTCCATATTATTGATTTAATTTGATGGCTACCGCTCGTAAGTCGGAAAGCATATTGGTCAAATAAATATTGGTACGGTTTAATTCAACTTTAGCCTCGGGGTAAAAATTATCAAACCGGTTACTAAGTTGTTTGGCGGTGGTAAAATCGGTAGCTATTTTTAATGAGGCAGTAACTAAGTCTGATTTGATCGGGAGGGCGGAGAGCCAATCATTGAGCATAGTGCCAGTTTTAGGGTCATTTTTAATGTTTTCTGACAAAAGTTTAGTTAGATTTAATATTTCTAGTCGTTGATTAATTTGGTTTTGAGTGAGGGTAGTATAAATTATTTGTTGAATAGAAACATATTTTTCTTTAAAGATGTCAATCCAAT
Source organism: Candidatus Shapirobacteria bacterium (assembly GCA_009885205.1). GTDB lineage: Bacteria > Patescibacteriota > Microgenomatia > UBA12405 > UBA12405 > UBA12158. The sequence goes on from VFLE01000102.1 coordinate 7,835, forward strand.
TGGTAATGTCTTGCTGGCTATTTAAGTTGGGAATGATTAAATTTTGCTCGGCGCACCAGTCTTCCCAACGACTTAGTTCGATTTGGGTTTTGGAGATGGAGGTGGGGTTGTAGCTTTTAAATTCGTCAAGACTGACTCGGAGAGCCATGAGGTAGGTTTTTAACATAATATTGCGAGCAAATAGGGCAGTTTTGGTGGCAGTGATTTTATCTTTTTCGGTGCTGACAGTGCGATATTTAGTATAAACTTCTTTTTTATCAACGTAGTCTAAATAACGTTTTTGGTATTCGCTGATTTGAAAATTATAATCTTGTTTGTATTGATTGATCAAAGAGATGGTGGGAGTGGCTGTGGCCTCTTGAGCCATAACTAAACCGAGTAATAGGGATAACATAAATTAGTGTAGCAAATATTTGTGCGCCCAGGGGGAATCGAACCCACATCAATAGTTCCGAAGACTAT
>VFLE01000223.1 GCA_009885205.1 Candidatus Shapirobacteria bacterium
CACGGTCACAGCGTCGGCCCACCGCCCGCACCGGTGGGCCTAGCTGTTCGCGTTATTTATAATTCCGCTTTGCGGAATTTTCTTTTTTGCGCGCGCGGGGAACACTCCATTGTATCCCGACTAAGTCGGGATGATTAAAGTAAAATAATAAATATAGAGATATAATCAACCATGAATCAAAATAAAAAAGTCGCCGTTGTCACTGGCTCATCAAGAGGAATTGGCAAAGCTATTGCCATCCGCTTGGCCAAGGATGGATATTTTATTTATGTCACTCACTTTACTAACGAAGCTGGAGGCCAATCAACCGTTGAAGAAATAAAAAAAGTAGGCGGAGAAGCCTTTTTACAAAAGGTTGATGTTGCCAATGAAAATAGTGTCAAAGAACTAATGACAATGGTCGAAAATGAATTTGGACATTTAGATTTATTGGTAAACAACGCCTGTCGTGATGTATCAAAAAACATGCAGGAATCCAGTTTTGAAGAGTGGAAAATGGCCATTGATTCGAAACTCCACGGCGCATGGTTATGTACAAAATATGCCATACCTCTCCTAAAAAAGAGCGATAACGCCAATGTAATTTTTGTATCAAGCAACGCCGACGAAGGCCCAAGTCCTGAAATATTGTCATATGCAATTGCTACAGGCGCCCTTAATTCATTTATAAAAGCAATGGCCATTCATTTACCTATATTTGGAATTCGAGTCAATACAGTCATGCCAGGACAAACTAGAACCGATAATTGGGGTGATTTAATAAATGATGATAAATTGTGGCAGGAATTTGCCGATACAAATCCTATGAAACGAGTCGCCACAGTCGAGGATGTTGCCGATGCCGTTATGCCATTAATCAACGACCCACACAAGTTCCTAAATGGAAATTTTTTGTATGTAAACGGTGGCAATCACTTAAAATAATTAGAAAATTATTTTTCTGAAATCTTTGTCGAATTTTGTTTGTAAAAAATTAGCGACTGACCAATTAAAATTCCAATCATCACTAATCCTAATACCCAAGCAAGAGAATTAGGTGAATGTTGATCAATGTAATCACCCATAAAATAGGCCATTAGAGCCATCGGTAATTGCGACAATAATACTAAAGTTGATATTGTTGTGGCACGACTTTTCGAGCTAATCAATCCATTAATAATACTCGAACGAGTATTTCTAAATGTTGTAGAACTCGATATTCTACTAATTATTAAAATTGAGCCAATAAATACACCTACCCATTTGGCAAGTAGAAACGACAATAACAATATTCCAGTCGTAATTAATAAAAGTTTTTTTGCACCCAGCCAACTTCGTAATTTTGGATAAAATTGTGAAGCAATTGCCGAAATAATATATCCAGCTCCAAACAAAAGTCCAACTCCTCTCGAATCCATTCCATATTCCTTTGCTTGAGAAATACCCAACATCTCCGAGGCAATAAAATATCCAGCTCCAACAGTAATAAATACAATTGAAATTTGTGAGATTTTAAAATCAGCAAACAATTCTTTAAAACCAACAAAATTAAATTTAATTGCCTCAGATAATTTATATTTCTGTGAATCTAATTTTGGCTCAACCAATCCCAAGGCAATTATTGCTGTAATAAAATACAAAACTCCTTGAACTAAATATGGTGATCTAAACCAGTAATAATACATATATCCACCAACAATCGCAGATATAAACAAACCTACCCAAGCCACTGACTCCATATTCGCAATTACCTTATCATAGGTACTTTCTTCATTGTTCTCTTTTAATGAATCGTATACCAATGCCTCCAAACTACCCGAGAAAAAAGCATTACTTAGAGCTTTGAGAATATCAAGAACAATAAACATCCAAAAAACCGAGATGTTGGCAAATCCAAACATTACAAAACTATATAAAAAGAAAGAAATAACAATTGAGGTTTTTCTACCAACCATATCAGCAAAAACTCCCGTTGGTACTTCAAACAAATTCGAAGAAATTAATTTAACAGCTGTTAAAATTCCAATTTGTTTAAAATCCAAAAATCGGAGGTAATAAAATATCCAAACTGAAATTGGAAAATAAAGTTCACTAAAAAAAGACAATATGTAGGCAATTTTTATATTATTTTTCATTTCCAATTACTTAGATCGATCACAGTACTAAAGTTTGATTTATTTTCGTTTATATCTGCCACCACCTGATTAATTTCTGAAACTGGGTAAACATTAGCCACTGCAGAAATACTATTTTGTTTGGCAAACTCTAAAAGTTCTCTCATTTCAGTTGGACTTCCAATATAACTCCCCAATATTCCTCGTTGAGCATAATCAGCCAATAATTCAGCAGGAAAACTAACTTCTTTTTCAGGTAATCCAACAAACATTAAATTTCCCAATGGTTTTAATGCTGAAATATATTGTGACCATTCAAGTGATTTGGATGATGTGGAAATAATAAAATCAAATTGGTTTTTACAATTTTTTAAGGCATCAGTTGAAGTGCTATCTATAACTTCTTCCGCTCCAATTTTTAACAGTTCACTTTGTTTATCTAATATATGTGAAAATGCTGTAACCTTGCATCCCATTTTATTTAGTATTTGAATTGCTAAATGACCTAAATTACCAACTCCAACCACTCCAACTTTCATTCCTGATTGTGGGCTTCCTCTTTTTATTGCCGAGTAAACTGTCAATCCTGAACACATCAGAGAAACGCAATTTGGATTTTGTAATTCAGTCGGAATCTTAAAAACAAAACGACTATCAAAAACAATTTGTTTGGCTAAGCCACCAAATCCACCAACAGCCAAAACTTTTTGACTATGACAAAATTGCTCTTTTCCAACAAGACAGTATTCGCATTCGTGGCACGAACTCATTTGATAACCAATACCAACATAATCGCCAATTTCGATATCTTTAACATCGCTTCCTTTTTGTTCGACTACCCCAAACATTTCCGAACTTGGAACTAATGGAAAATTTGTATCTCCCCAAAAGTTAGACATAAAACGCACATCACCTCTAGCCATAGAACAATATTTGAGAGTTACTAAAACATCATTCACTCCAATTTCAGTATCATATTCAAATGGTTTTAATCCTTCACCTGATTTAAGTACCGCTAATGCTTGGATTTTCATACCCTGATTTTATCAAATTATGTCATGAATAAATTTCATCATATATTTCTTTTGGATTGACTTTATTTATTGTCACTGTTGTTTTACCCTCATACATAGTATTAAGTATTGCTTCATCAGGCGATTTTAAATCGAAAGACTCAACAACTCCCGTATCTCTGGCTATCTTCTTATCCGTTGGCTTGAATACTAATTTGGCAGGACTATTGGCAATAATCTCTTTTGCACTCCGAGGGTTTGGATAATCAGTCCCAATCACAGCAAACACGCCCATCTTTCTTCCCTGCGCCATTATTCGATACATACAACTATTAAATTCATCAGACGAATAAATCGAAACTGAATTTAATGAATTTATTAATAACAAAATTTTTGGTAATTTACTAATATTTTCAATTTTTAAACGCCTTTCAATTTCAGACACCGTCCACATCATGGCGCTAACTACTTTTAGAGGATCAATAATTACTTGCGTTAATAAATGAGGCGACTGATTGGGGACAATCAAATCATTGCCAATTCCATCGACTACAATTGTTCGCAGTTCATCAGGTGAATAAGTTGCCATACTGATGGCTAAAACATTATTTAAAAAATCGACGGCTGAAGTAAATTGTGACCCGACCACCAGCAAATTCCCATATTTTTCCAAGTCCAATTTAACTAATTTATTATTTTCATCAGTTCCAATTTCAATATCAAAAAATTTTGATTTCCTATCGACAAACTTGGCTTTATTCCATTTTACTGGATTAATTTCCTCTTCGACTAATTCTGGCTTTGGTTTTGAGACTGGTATCACATTCTCTCCATCTCTCGTTGTATGAGGTATTAAAATTTCTCGAGGCTTCGCACCACTTACAGGGCCAATTATGCCATGTTGCTCCAATTCATCAAGAATGCTCGCCGCTCGTGCATATCCAACTTTCAAATGTCGTTGAAAATATGAAGCACTAGCCAAACCAGTAGTTCGAACTAATTCGACGGCTTCTTGAAACATTGCATCAAGCTCGGGGATTGGTTTTAGCGTTGGGGTGTATGTGAGCATAACTCATAATATCACTTATTGGAAAACTATTTTATGAGTCTTTTCAATTGATCCACTTCTTTTGAAAAATCTATTTCTATCCACGAATCAAAACAATTATTTTGTTTTAAAATTTCTTTTTCCTCATCAAATAAATCATCTTCAAACCATAAGAATGGTTTTGTAAAATCAATTGCCTCAGTTTTTAAATTAGTCCAATCAGTTGGCTTTATTTTCTCAAATAGTTTTACTGTTTCCGAATTAAAAAACATTTTCAAATGTTCTACCGTGGCTCTAGCATCTCCGTGACAATGAGTAGTTAACCAATAAACATCATAACTATTGACCAAATACTCCACAAATTCGTGAGCATAATTCGCCGTCCGTTTGTCATTTGCCATTATCACTCCATCAATATCGAGGTAAGCAATCATAGTGAATTATTGCATAAATAAAGCTATGTCCGTAGCGGTATAATATTTTTATAGTGAAAATCAAAGATATCCCCAAAATTGATAGACCGAGGGAAAAATTGGAGAGATATGGTGTTGAAAAACTAAAAGATGCGGAATTGTTGGCAATATTGCTTAGGACAGGGACAAAAGACATAAATGTTCTGAAGTTGTCAGAGAAAATATTAAATAAGTTTAAAAATCAAAAATTTGAAAATGTATCAATTGATGATTTGAAAAAAATACACGGACTTGGATCAGTTAAAGCTTGTGAAATAATCGCATGTTTCGAACTAGGTCGACGAATGTTAAAAGATAAAAAATCATCAATATTGCTTACCCCAAAGGATGTTTGGCAAAGGATGGAAGATATTCGAGATAGTAAAAAAGAACATTTTGTTGTTTTTTATTTGGATAGTAGAAATCAAGAGATTCAAAGAGAGATAATTTCAATTGGTACATTAAACGAGAGTCTTGTCCATCCTCGCGAAGTTTTCGAAGGAGCAATTAAAAATAATGCTTCGTCAATTATCGTTGTACACAATCATCCGTCTGATAAATTCTACGAATCTTCCAAAACCTCCCGTGTCGTGGACGACCAATTCCCCCACGACCGTTTTGAACACAGATACCACGCTGCTTTTCTTAATGTATGATCTATTTTGTAAAATTTATATACAATATTTTCGTTGTATAATACCGTTATGGATGCAACTTATAGTGCGAATTTATTAAACGTAGACAACTACCAGCTAGCAACGAATAATTACATTTCAATTTTAGAAAAAACCAACAGCCAGCTCAATATGTGGACCAATCCATACGGACTTATGATTGGGATATTAACAATTTTGATTGCGTTAATAGCAATGGGTGTTTCGATTGTGTTGTGGAAAAACAGTGAAGAACAAAAAAAGAGAACTGAAAAATTTTTCAGTGAACAAGAAAAAAATGCAGAAAAACTTAGAAAGGAAAGAGAAATAGAAGTTAAATTAATTAAAAAAAATCTAAATAAACTTATCGAGGAATATCAAAATAAACTACTTACTGCGGACAAAGATAATAAAAAAAAGATAGAAGATGCAATTAATTCACTTAAAAAAGAAGAGGCTGTAATTGGTACTTATACATTTCCATCTAACTTAACTTCTTCATATCAGTCAGCGCCAAATTATATTAATATTTTCCCCACGGAAACAGAAAAAGAATTGGTTTGTTCTAAATGTGGCAACAAATTCAAGTTTCTTAGCAAGATAGACAACCCATTAATTAGTCCATTAATTGGTGTGTTTAACACAGGACCCAAAATAGCCCATTGTAGTTTTTGTGGTGCGACAAACATTGTTCAATAAAATTACCACTTGAAACCACGACCGTAAGGTCTGGGCTAGTTTACGATAATTAATCATATCCCAATATGTGAGTTGCTACGACGAAATCCGCACAACTTTTCTAAGTGATTTTACATCTCCAGGCGGTATAATCTTTTTATAGTGAAAATCAAAATCTGGGAAACCGAACAAGACGAAGGTGGATACATGTTTGATATTTGGCTTAATGAAGACGCAGAAGAAAATGAAAGTAGTGATGATGGAGGTTTTTGTACAGGAAGTTATGAAGATGCTATAAAAATGGCTTGTGAACAAGCAAAAGATTTACTTAGGATTAAAAAACATAAACCCCTTTTATGAGTTCGAAAATCAGATCTTGATCTAATTGCATTCTCATGATCTAATCAGTCTGATGGCACATCAGTACTCCTATGGAGCAACACTAAAAAATAATATAACCGAAACTTCATCGGTGGATTTCTTACTCGCTTCCGATGCCCGTTTTCGAAAACCAACAAACGAAGAAAGAAAAGATATTTTGATAAGATTTGGACTACCTAAAACATTTTCTCGAGCTTTTGATTTAGCTCTGCTCCCGACAGCTGATAGTGTCAATATAACAAATACGCCAATTAGTGAAATAACTTTAATTGAATTAAAAACTACTCAAAAGAAACTTATTAATAATCCAGATGGTTTTTTCTTTGGTGCTACGGAAAACGAATTTAATCTTGCTGATAAATTAGGCGAACAATATCGTTTTTGTTTTTTAAGTCTTCATCCAGAAAGTCGAAGTTATGCTATGTTGACATCAGAAGAGCTAAAACCAAAAATAAAAACAAAGAGGCTTCAATATCAAATTAATTTGTAATTTTCTGTCACGATTTGTTGGTTGGTGGTTTTCCTTGTCAGGATTATTCTGTTGCAAGGACATTAAGTCAGGCGAAAGGAATATTTGGTAAAAAAGGTGTATTGTGGTGGTCTATTTTCAATATTTTGAACATGAAAAAAGATAAAGCACCAGATTTTTTATTACTAGAGAATGTTGACAGGTTATTGAAATCGCCGTCAGGCCAACGAGGCCGTGATTTTGCCGTGATGTTGGCTTCACTTTCAGATTTAGGTTATGTAGTTGAATGGAGAATTGTAAATGCGGCTGATTATGGATTCCCACAGAGAAGACGAAGAGTGTTTATAACAGGCTATAAAAAAGGCACAAAAGTTTATAAACAAATTAAAGCTGAGAAAAATATTGAAAAATGGATTGAAGAAAAAGGTATGATTGCCAACGCTTTTCCAATTGAAGAAATAAAAGTTGGACTCGATGAATTCAAAATTGAAGGAGATTTAAAACATGTCTCTGATAATTTTTCATCAAACAAACCAACTAAAAGTCCTTTTGAAAATTCAGGAGTTATGATTGATAGAAAAGTGTACACAACCAAAACACGACAAAACTAGAAAATACGATTTTTTAAGATTTTTTA
>VFLE01000168.1 GCA_009885205.1 Candidatus Shapirobacteria bacterium
CGAGAAAACTTTATTATTTTTTTATTAATTATGTCTTTTGGATCACCTATAAAACTTTTGGCATTTAAAATGTCGATAGATACTATTTTTTTGTTTAACAATTTGTCTTGCAGAAAAATTTTGACAACTTCGACTTCGGGTAATTCGGGCATAAATTATAAATTTATACAATTTGTAAGATCGCCATTTAAATAGTTTTTAATATTTTGGACAAACATATTGCCAAGTGTAACACTTGATTCTTTTGATACACCAGCAATATGAGGAGTGACAATTACATTAGGAAGATTTACCATTTCTTGAATTTCAACTGAATAGTTTTTAACATTAAATGGCTCGGTAATCATTAAGTCCAATGCGGCACCAAAAATTTTATGGTGAATAAGTGAGCTAGCTAAGGCGTATTCATCGACAACAGTATGTCTTGACACATTCACGAGTATTGAGGTAGTTTTCATTAAACCGATTTCTGTTTTGCCAATTAAATGTAAAGTGTCTTTTGTTAACGGGACAGCCAAAATAACTATGTCAGACTTTTGTAATAATTTGTTTAATGAAACAATATTATCAACATAATTACTTGCAATTTTTTTAGTAGAATCGTGGAGTGTGACCAACACCTTTAATCCATAACCTTTGGATATTTGTGATATTCGTGAACCAACATGGCCGTAACCAATAATACCAACGGTTTTACCCATTAGCTCATTACCCTCAAAATAGCGATACATCCAACCGCCCGACTTGACATGTGATTGGGCGGAAGGAATTTTACGAAAAAGTGAAGTAATTAGAGAAAATGCAAATTCGGCGACAGCATTGGCATTAAATCCTGGACAATTATATACTTTTATACCTTTGGATTTGGCATAGACGTGATCGATATTGTCGTATCCGACTGATTGACAAAAAATTGCCTTTAAGTTAGGCGAAGAGTCGATTATGTTTTTGTTTATGTTGACAAATATATCTTGAGTAATAATGTCGGACGTACCTATTCGTCTTATTACTTCAAAATTATTTACTGGTGAATCAGGATAAGTAATAATCTTGCTAATTTGTGAGATATTTCGGATTTGATCAAAATATGTTTTTTTAACAAATGGTATGTCGATTGAAGTAAAAATCATATTTAAATTAACAAATAAGAATCATCACCTTTGGCATAGGCAACTAACCTATCGACAGATGTCTTGTTCATATTTATAACTGAATCTTGGGTATACCACGCAATGTCGGGAGTAATAATTACATTTGGTAAATATAATATCTTGGATACTTCTGATGCTCGACTGTCACCAATTGAAACATCAGGAAAATAATCAAAAGCAATTCCTTTGATTTTACCTAAATATATCAATTCTCGAATACAATCGAAATCAATCTCTTTGTGTTTGAATACACTAATAATATAAACTGGGTTGACTATTTGATCTAAAAAATTATGATTTAGTTTGCCAATTAGGGCTTTATTTTCGTCACCTGTCCACGAAACATAAAATAGATCAGCACTATTAAATACTTCGAACTTACTTGCAAATCGAGATAATCCATATATTGCTGGATTTTCGTTTTTATCTTCTGTGTATATTGATACTTCCACACCAAGACTTTTTAATGACTGAACCAAATCTTTCGTACCATCATCAACGCCAAATATAATTGCTTTTTTACCTCGAAGCTGACTTCCTTTAAAAAAACGAAAGTCACTAACACCAGATTGAACTTGAGTTGAGGCGGGAATAGTTTGACGTAACAAGGCAAAAGTTTGAGAAATTAAGAATTCGGAAATTGCGATTGATTTATACGAATAAGGAATATTTGAGACTCTAACACTGTGTTTTTTGCAGGCGCCAATGTCTACATAACGATACATATGAGTCGAAAGATGCATATATTGTAAGTTTGGTAATTTATCCAAGACGTCGGCGGTGATATCACATGCCCAATTGTTTAGAATTACATCGGCATCTCGTGTGCGATTAACAAACTCGTCTTGAGTCAAATACAATTGAGTATCAGAATAATCAACTAAATTGTAATATTTTTTTAAAATATTTTTTGAATTAAGGGTTAGATCAAAATAATTTGGAATAACCAAATTTAGTTTCTGCCCGCGTGATCGCCGTTTTACGATATCAAGATTGTTAATTTCTTTCAAATTATCTTGTAAACTTTTTATCTGGCTATTAAAATAGTCATTTATCGTATCTCCAGTATTGGCTATGTAAACTATTTTCCTAGACTGTTTGTAAGAAGTAATAAGGTTTGACTTGAGTAGATTGTTTAGATGGTAAATGACAGCTGTTCTACTTAACTTAAATTCCTTAATAATATCGTAGATACTGGATCCGCGCGAGTTTTTGAGATATTTTAATAGGGTTATTTCATTCACGTAGTAATTATAACCCGACAAAGTGTCAAATTGAATAGACAGTTGACATATTTAAATCAAATCATCTAGATCAACGGCGGAGACGGTGGAGTTTTTGGCTAGTCGTTCGAGGCCGACAAGCATGTCGGTGAGGGAATCTTTAATACTAGAAATAGAGTTTAATAAAACTTGAGTTTGAACGACATAACCCATGATTAAGACTAAATCGGAAACTTGTTTGTTGCCAACAGTTACTAAATAAATTAAATAAAGAAGAATTAGAGAATAAAAAACTACCGCCGTATTTTGTAATAAAGACCATTCGTTGTGACCCCAATTGGCAACACGACGAAAATGGCGGGACCAAGATTTTTGTTCGAGGTCAAAATCGTTACTGTCTTGTAATTTGGCATAATAAGTTTCGGTATGAGTGTTTAAAATATCCTTAAGATGGGCATAATGCTGGGTGGTATAGATGTCGATGGCAAAATAAATAAAAATGTAGGCAAAATTTAAAATAAAAACGCGAAAGTCGAGAAAAAATAAAATAGGAGGGATAAGACAAAGAGAAACAATTGAATCAATACCTGGTTGCTTGATTAAATTGAGAGTGACTGAGGAAGCATCGGCAAAATTGCGGATTGACTGAACGATTTCGTGGCGTTCAGATTTGGACTCGGTTTTTAAATCAGATAAAAAAAAGTTATGAATATCAAAAGAAATGGAGGAAATTTCGTATTCGAGCTTGGTAATAGAACGAAGACGAAGAAAATTGTCGATGATACGGACAACAAAGATCCAAATTAAAGCCCAAAGGATGGGAATAAAGGAAGAATGTTTTTCTAAAAGATTGATGACTTGGGAAAACTGATAAATAGTGACTAGAGGTAAAATAGCCGAGATAAAACGAACAAAAAGCCAGAAAAAGAAAGCTTTTTTGTTAGTTGCGAGTTGAAGTATAAAAGAGATAACACGATAAGACCTTTTGTCCATATTAATTAGTATATATATTTTCTTGATAAAATACTCTATGAATGAAAATGTTTATGACACAATAATCGTAGGTAGCGGGCCAGCGGGACTGACGGCGGCGATTTATAACGTTAGGGCTAATTTAAAAACATTGGTTTTGGGAGGAGACGAACCAGGGGGACAATTGACACTGACCACCCATGTGGAGAATTATCCTGGTTTTGCCAAAGGAATAGGTGGTTTGAAATTGATGATGGATATGCAAGAGCAAACTCGAAACTTAGGTGTTGAAATAAGAAACGGATATGTTTCGAGAATTTCCAAAAAACAAACTAACAATTTCCAAATTATTTTAGACAACAACGAAATATTAGAATCAAAAGCAATAATTGTGGCGACAGGGGCAAAAGCAAAATGGTTGGGATTGCCAAAAGAGAAAGAATTAATAGGCAAGGGAGTATCATCTTGCGCTACTTGTGACGGGGCGTTTTTTAGAGACAAGGTTGTGGTGGTGGTAGGTGGCGGTGATGTAGCGGGAGAAGATGCCTGGTTTTTGTCAAAATTTGCGTCAAAAGTTTATATAATCCACAGGCGAGATAAATTTAGAATGCAAGTGGCGGTGGCAAAAAAAATTGAAAATAACCCAAAGATAGAGGTTGTTTGGAATAGTGAGGTAATAAATATAAACTTCAAACTTCCTGCCTCGCCGGCAGGCAGGCAAACTTCAAACACAAAACTAGAAAATATTTTGGTAAAAAATAATCAGACGGGGGAAGAAAAAATAATGTCGATAGATGGGTTGTTTGTGGCGATTGGCCATGATCCAGCAACATCGTTTGTTAAAAAAAATGTTAACTTGAAAGAAGGGGGTCAAATAATTGTAGGAAAAGATTTAGAATTCCCAACCATGTCGTCAGTCCCAGGAATTTTTGCGGCTGGTGACTGTGTGGATGATGTTTATCGACAGGCAATTGTAGCGGCCGGCGATGGCTGTAAGGCGGCGATGGATGCGGAAAGATGGTTGGAGACAATTAAAAATTAAAAATTATGAATTACGAATTAGGGGTTATAATTTGGCATGTCTGGAACAGGAGTAAAAAAGATGGTGTTGGGATTTGTGTTCAATAAAGATTTGTCAAAAGTATTACTGGTAAACAGACAAAATGCCAAACAAGAATGGCAAAACGGAAAAGATAATGGACTGGGAGGAAAGGTTGAAGGAGAAGAAACCCCGTTAGCAGCGATGGTTCGAGAATTTGAAGAAGAGTCAGAAGGGATTAGAATTGACAACTGGATCCAATTTGGTTCAATTGGTGGAGAAGGTTGGCAGGTGGTTCTATTTTGTACAACGACAGATTTAATTGTCAATGATTTTTCTAAGGAAACTCGTGAGGGACTAGTGAGATGGTGTGATACCAACCAATTACCAAAGACTGTTATTAAGAATTTGTTAGTTCTAGTTCCAGCAGCGAAACATAAATTAGAACATTTGAACACTAACGACACAGAAATAAAGTTGTTTATTTCTTGAAATTAGCCGACGAGTTTTTTTATTTTCTCAACGAAAACCTGTTTGCTGAATCTTTGAGCATTAGCAACGCAATCAGAATATTTTAGATTTAGTTTTTGAAAATTCTTGATAGCGTCAACACAGGATTCGGTAGTTAAATTGTCAAATAAAATTCCTGTTTTGCCATTAATAACCGTTTCGGGAATTCCCCCACTATTGTAACCAATTACCGGACAGCCTAAAGCTTGGGCTTCGACAGAGACAATTCCAAAATCCTCATTGTCGGATGAGAAAATGTAGGCTTTGGCATTTGCAAACAGCTCGTTTCGTTGTTCGTTGGTAACTTCACCAACAAATTCGATAGTTGGTCCAGCTATCTTTTTTAATTTTTCATAAAACCCAGCAAAACCACGACCAAAAATTTTTAAAGGTAATTTTAATTGGTTACAGGCAAGAATAGCAATGTCGTAGCGTTTGGCTAGAGTGAGGCGGCCACCTGCCAAAAAATAAGAATTTTTTGGAATTTCCAATTTCCAATTTCCAATTTCCAAAGAATTAGGAATATCGACGGGAGGATTAACAATAACTGAATCTCGATGATAAAATTTTTTGATGCGAGAGGCAGTGGTGGATGAATTGGCAATAAATTGATCTACGTTTTGGGCAAATTTGAAATCAAAAAGTCGATAAAAATGAAGTGTAATTTGGAGAGGGATGTTAATTAATTTATAAAACCAAGAATCGAGAGAGCGAGCGGTAGCTAGGTTATAAAGATAGCGGGGTGGAGTGTGACAATAGCAAATTAATTTGGCGTTTTTTTTATTTAAAGAATTTGGGAAAAAAGCGCCAGTGGCGGAAGAAATTATTAAATCGTAACTAGAAAAATCAAAAGATTTGAAAGCTAGAGGTGACAAAAAACGGAAAGGACTTAACATTTTATAGGCAAAAGGAATGTAACCAAAAAAACTTTGGTGAATTCGGTGAGACCATTTTTTTTCGAGTCGGTCACGGTGCGGACCAAAAAAAGATGGACGATAAAGTGAAGTAAAAATTGGAGCTTCAGGATATAAATCAGACAGAGCTTCGAGAACGGACTCGGCTCCGCCGTATTCTTTGAGGTAGTCGTGAACGAGGGCGATTTTCATTTTTCAGTTTTTAAAATTAAATCAAATTTTTTCTTTAATTTTTTATCGAATGTGGCAATACTGTTTATTTTATTGGCCTTACAGTTAAAAAAATGATAGGCGTCTTCTAAATCATAATTAAATTGTTCAAGGTTATGTATTGCATCTAAAATTACCTGTTTCTCGGGTAAAATTAAAAAATTAAAATTACAAACAGATAATAATGCCTTTTTGACCTGAAGATTACTAAATTTATAAATTTTTCCTAAGACCCAATATATTTCAAAAATAACTATAAGGTCGGTAGTAACAACAATTTCACCCTCACTGGCTCTTGAAATTAAATTTTTTACTTCTTTAAACTGATTAGTACCATCATTAATTAAAAAACGTAAGAAATAGTTTGTGTCTATAAAAATCATGGAGTATAGTTGGCAAAGTGTTCTTCTTTGGCGATTTGAATTAATTTATCTAAATCCATATTTTGATATTTTTTTGGTAAAACCAAAGAACCGGCAACCCGGCGAACAATATTAATCGTTGGCTCAATTTTTATTATGCCATTTTCAAAAGAAAAAGAAAGTTTATGTCCTTTTTTTAGATTGGCTGATTTGATAATTTGGGCAGGGATGGTGACCTGACCTTTGCTGGTTAAAGTTCCTGATTGGGTGATCATATAAGGAGATTATAGAGTTGCAAGGAGGATTTGTCAATGCAAGGAGTGTTTAAAATAAACTTTCCTGATTTGATTTTATATCAATTTTTTTAATTTGTTTCTGGGGAGAGGTTTTGTGAAGACGAGAGGAGAGGGATTTGAAATTATATTTTAAAAATAAATCAGATAGGGCGTTGATATTTTTTTGAGTAAATTTTAGTTTTTTTAATTTTAATTTTAGGGGAATGTTGGTAATAATGGTGGCAAGTTTTTGGGACATGTAGGCATTGTTTTTATCTTTAATTAGTTTTTGAGCGATAACTGGTTTGATTTTGTCAATATTTTTATAAATATTATCGAGAGTTTGGTATTGAGATAATAATGAAGTGGCGGTAGTGGGACCAACGCCAGCCACACCAGGATAATTGTCCGACATGTCCCCCATCAGGGCTTTGAGATCGATAACCTGTTTTGGTTTGACACCTAAACGCTCATAAACTTCTTCTTTTTGGTAAAGTTTGCTTTCAGATAAACCATGAATTGGCATGTAAAGAGAAACTTTGCGGTTGACCAGCTGCATTAAATCTTTGTCGCCAGTAATGATAGTAATTTTTTTGATAAATTTTTTCTTAAATATTTTTTTTGATATGGTTCCTATTAAATCGTCGGCTTCGTAACCCCCCATAGAAAAAGTGGGGATGTCTGATTCGGCCAGTGTTTGGGGTAAAAGTGTTAGTTGAGAAACTAAATCATGGTCGGTAGGAGCCCGTTTGGCACGATAACCCATAAATTCGACATTGCGAAAAGTGGGACCGGGGAGGTCGAGACAGACACAAAGATAATCGGGCTTTAAGATATCAAGAGACCCCAAAAGCATGGAGTAAAAACCATAAAGAGCGTTAACCGGTTGACCGTTATTGGTCATCGGAGGAATGGAATGGTAGGCTCGATGGGCAACGGCGTGACCATCGATTATTAAGAGATGCATAAAATATAATAACTAAACTTCAAACTTCAAACAAAAAATAAGAGTTAGTGAATTATAGCGAATTTATTTTAGTTTCTTGATTTCTGATTCGAGAGTTTTTATATTTTTCTCGGGTGGGAGGAGTTCGGGTGGGGTGCCACCAATTTGCTCAATAGTTTTGCGGACTTTGCGGCCAACTTGGTAATGGGTGTCCGAGGCTTGGGTATCACCATAAATTTTTTTGTTTTTAGATAAAATGTCTTCGGTTTGGGTAATCCGAAATAAATTGGCGGCTAATTCTGTTGACCCGGCACGGTCGAGCAATTCACCTTTTTTAATACCCTTTTTGTGTTCAATTTCGGATAAAGTATGATTGTAAAGTCCGCGATAACCAGCGTCGTTGAATAATCCAAATTTTTTGACACCGGACTTGGTGGCAGTGCTAAACAATTTTTTGTTTTGAGCAGTAACTTCGGAGCGAATAAAAAGTCGTTTATTGTCAGAATTTAATTGATCAGTTAATTCCTGACGACGGGTTTGGATAGCAAAATAGGTTTGAGCCAGGGCGATTTGAGGTTTGCGACTATCACCATTTTGGGCGATTAAGTAACAAGCATAACGAGATAGCATATAATCTTTGGTCTCCCGTTGACTTCCTGAGCCTAAATCGACCATTTTGTCGGCGCCCACAAAATGGCCTGTAATTTTATTACCGCTTTCAAGACAAGATTGTTTTGCCTTTTCTATCGTCGTTTCAAACGTTCTCCATTCAATATATCCGAGTATTTTCATCAAATCCCTAGCTGACCAAAATTCAGAATCATTTTTGATGATTTTAATGCTTTCGAAGCTGGTGGTCTGTTTGGAAATTATATTGTTCATAATTAAATATACCGAAGCTTATACGAAAGTCAAGAATTTATTTTTTGGCTAAGCTGATTTTTGATAACCACAATAAACCGCCTAAAATTAGGACTAAACCTGATATTTGGTAAACTGAAACTGCCTCTTTGAATATAAAAACAGAACTCAAAAACGTAACAGCGACAGCGACAGGAATTACTGCCGAAGCTTTGGAAACTGAAATTCTGGCGATAGCTTGATACCAAAGAATAAAATCCAGACACCTAAATATTAAACCAAATATTGTCACGATTAAAATTACTTTTAATGATAAAAGTTGGTATAAAGCCGTAGGATTAATTAGTAGGGTAATTAAAAGTAAGAAAACACCACTGAACAACAAACGTGCAGCAGGAACAATATTTGAGTCGGCGTTTTTTATATATACTTTTTTGGCAAGTAAATGAGATAGTTGCATAACCAATGGACTAAGCATGACCAGAATGTCTCCTACATTGATTGAAGTTGTACCCCGATAAACAATAACCACAGCTCCTACAATCATTAATCCTGTGGCATAGATTTGCTCTTTTTTAATTATTTCTTTTAGAATAAAAAAACCAAAAATCATGGCATAAAATGGTTCTACTTGAGTTAATAGACCAGTGTTTAATCCGCTAGTTAATTTTGTCCCTATAAAATAAAAAACACTTCCGACGGTGGCAAGAGTTGCCATTGCAAATAGATCGGGAAAATATGTTTTTGAATAAAGTTGATTTATTTTGTTTTTTCTTTTTAGCCAAAAAAGCAAGGGAATTGATCCAATTAATGTTGCTGAACCGGAAAAAACTAGTGGATCAATAGTAGTTACAAAATAATGGGAAACTACAGGTAATAATCCAAATGTAACCATGTCAAGCAAGGCAAATGAATAACCTAATTGTTGTTTGTTCATACCCACAAGTATAATTTATATTTACGATTTATTAGTACGGAAGAATAAGGTAGAATTAATTTAGATGGAGCAACATCCGATACCACAACAAATAACATCCTACGAATTTAAATTGGTAGGAGAAATGACGTTGAAACAATTTGCTAAGGCAGCAGGGGGAATTGTAATTGCCATGATGATTAATGCGGCACCGTTGGTGTTTTTTATTAAATGGCCGTTAATTTTTATATTTGCTATCGGAGGGTTGATGCTGGCCTTTGTGCCATTTCAGGACCGACCCTTGGAAACTTGGCTGTTGGCTTTTTTGAAGTCGATTTATAACCCAACTATGTTTTTATACAAAAAAGGACGACCAAAAAATTGGTTGGATATAGATCTCGCCAAAAACTGGATTGAAATTGTGGCACAAGAGAAAAAAGAGCAACAAGAAATGTTGGAGAACAGGCCGATTAAAAAGAAAAGCCAGGTGAATGAGTTTATTGATTCGTTGCCATCGGTGAATAGGGAAAACACCGAAGAAAAACTTCAACATCAAAACTTAAAACTTCAAAACGAAAAAGAGGACGAAGAAAAACATCAAACATCAAACATCAAAACAGAAGTTAAAAAAGTTGATGAAACAGACCCGCCTTCGTTAGGAAACTTCGGCGAGGCGAAGGAGGCGAGGCCAGGGTTGAATTTAAAGAGGGATAAATTGGGGGCGACGGGAGATATAGTTTTTGGACAAATACCGATGCCCAACATTCCTGATTTACCAAATTTGGTAGTAGGAATGGTGTTGGATAATTTGGGAAAGATTGTGGACGAAGCAATTGTGGAAATACAAGATGTCGAAGGCAATCCTAGCCGAGTGTTGAGAACAAATTCACTAGGTCAATTTAGAACTTCGACCCAAATGGCAAACGGAGAATATTTGATAGTGACGGAAAAAAACGATTTGAAATTTGACCGAGTTAATTTGACTTTGAACGGAAAAATTGTTCAGCCCGTAAAAATAATCGCCAAATAGTTTATTATTAATCAATGCCTATAGACACTGTTCGAGTCGCCATAAAAGGAAGCACCCAAGACCACTTGCCAGTGGAGGATATTATAGATGGAATTGTGATACTAAAAGATGGAGGGGCGGCAATGGTAATGCAGGTATCTTCGGTTAATTTTGATTTGTTGTCAGAAAAAGAACAAGCGGCCTTGGTTTTTGCTTATGGAGGAATTTTAAATTCACTTAATTTCCCAATTCAAATTTTGATTCATTCGACGGCCAAAGATGTGGGGGTTTATTTGGCAAACTTGACTCAAGCAGAAGCAAGTCAAGACAACCAATTGCTGAAACAGAGAATTGCCTCATACCGAAAATTTATAGAAGAAACAGTTAAAAGAAATGATGTGTTGTCAAAAACTTTTTATCTGGTAGTGCCATTTTTGCCTGGAGAACTGGGTTTAAAGACAGCTGGCAACCAAATTATTGGGTCGATAATTCCAAACGCCAAAAAGAAAGATGCTGGTTTGCCGTTTCAAAAAGAATATATTGTAGAGAAAGCCAAGGCCTCACTGGAACCTAAGAAAGACCATTTGATTAGACTTTTTGCCCGACTAGGGTTAGAAGTTAAACCACTAAACACCAAAGAATTAATTGAATTGTTGTATAAAATATATAACGAAGATAGTGCCAACAGTCAAAAAATGCAAAATATTAACTATACCGCCCCTATGGTGACGACTAAAAAATAATTATTATGAAAACTTCAAACTTCCTGCCTCGCCGGCAGGCAGGCAAACTTCAAACAAAATGAGTATTTTAGATTTATTAAAAAAGAAAAAAGTGGAAACCCAGCCTACGCCTTCGGCTACGGCCGGCGAAGCAAAAACTGATGTGGGGGCGAAACCTTTTGTAGAAGGATTGGTGTCGATAAAAGATATTATTGCCCCGTCGGCATTGGAGGTTGACTTTGACCACGTGCGAATTGATGGAAAATACTACAGAACTTGTTTTGTGGCGGGATACCCCCGGTTTGTGGGATTAAATTGGTTGTCGGGATTAATTAATTTTGATGCCTCACAAAGAGTGGCAATGTATATTTACCCAACAGATGGGAAAGAAATTCTTGACGACCTTCGTCGCAAAATTGCCGAAATGGAAGCCGAAATTAGCACCGATATTCAACGAGGAAAGGTGGTTAACCCATCAACCCAGGCAAAACTAGAAGATGCTTTGACTTTGCAGGCCGACTTGGTCAAAGGAGAAGAGCGGTTTTTTCAATTTGGATTGTATATAACTGTTGAAGCAACTACGCGAGATGAACTAAATAAAATTACTAAGAATTTGGAGGCGGCGTTGGGGTCAATAATGATAATTTCAAAAAAGGCGACACTGCAAATGGAAGAAGGATTTATTACCACACTCCCCCTTTGTGATGATAAACTGGCGATTTCCCGAAACATGGATACCACCTCGCTGGCTACCACCTTTCCTTTCGTATCATCTGATTTGTCCGACGATAAGGGAATAATGTATGGAATTAACCAACACAATGGGTCTTTGGTTATCTTTGATCGATTTTCGATGCAAAATTACAATTCAGTGGTTTTTGCCTCGGCCGGTGCGGGAAAATCATACATGATAAAGCTTGAGGCCATGCGATCGTTGATGTTTGGAACTGAAATAATTGTGATTGACCCAGAAAACGAATACAAAATTTTGGCCGAATCGGTGGGTGGTCAATATATTGCTTTTGGTTTTGGAGAAAATTCAAAAATAAACCCTTTTGATTTGTCGTTGACAGTAGAAGAAGGTGAAAATGCCCTAAACGACAAGGTTTTGACACTTCACAAGATGTTTAAAATAATGCTGGGAGCGATGGACCCAATGGAGGAATCGGTGCTTGACCGGGCAGTGATGGAAGCGTACAAAGCCAAGGGAATTACCCCTGATCCAGAAACACAGACACGGGAACCACCATTAGTAGAAGATTTGTACAAAGCCTTGATTGGAATGGAAAATGAGCGAGCCCAAAATTTGGCGGCCCGAATGGAAAAATACATTAAAGGGTCGTTTGCAGGAATTTTTAATCAAAAAACGACAGTTAATTTGCAAAATAAATTTGTGGTGTTTGGAATTAGAAACCTAGAAGAATCACTGAGACCTGTAGCCATGCACATCGTTTTGGACTATATTTGGACGGTAGTTAAAAAAGAATTAAAAAAGAGAATTTTGATTGTGGATGAAGCTTGGTATTTGATGCAATTTGAGGATTCGGCCTCGTTTTTACGAGGAATTGTCAAGCGAGGGCGCAAATATTATTTGGGGGTGACGACGATTACCCAAGATGTGGATGATTTTTTGGAAACTCCGTACGGTAAGGAAATTGTGACCAATAGTGCCATTCAAATTTTGCTCAAACAACACAGTGCCGCTATCGACTTGGTGGGTAGTACTTTTTACCTATCTGAAGGGGAAAAACAATTATTGTTGGTGGCCGACAAGGGTGAAGGGATATTTTTTGCGGGACAAAACCATGTGGCGATAAAAGTAATTGCCTCGGAAGAAGAACATAAATTAATAACCTCAAACCCGGAAGAAGTGATGAAGAATAAGAAGGAATTTGAAGAAAAACTTCCTGCCTCGCCGGCAGGCAGGCAAACTTCAAACATCAAAGAAGAAGCAAAAACAGAAATCAAAGTGGAAATGCCAATTGAAAACAAAAAAGAAGATATAAAATTGGAGCCTGTGGTGGAAGTACCAGTAGAAGCGAAAAAAGAAGAAATAAAACTAGACCCGCCTTCGTTTAGGCCAGTAGTGGAAGTGGAGGAAACAGAAATCGAAACTGACCTTAAAAAGAGAATTGCCCTAATGGAAGAGGAAGAAAAATTGAAAATAGAAGCACACGTACAAAAAGTAACAGGAGAAAAAGCAGAGGCGGAAAAAGTAGCTGAAGAAAATAAAAAATTAAACGGGACTTTTTCAAATTTTGGCCCAGCAGTGACCGGATTACCGAAGTATCAAGAATTATTTAAAGCGCCAAAATTACCGCCACTGCCTAATTTCCAAGAAACAAATCTACCTGCCTCGCCGGCAGGCGGGCAAGTTCCAAACAAATCACAAATAACAAATTCCAATGAACAAACTTTAAAAACCCCTATTTTCCCAAGTCAAAATGGAGAAGTGAAAATACCACAGCCGGCGCAATTGGTGAAGAAACAGGAAGAAAAAACTTCAAACTTCAAACTTCAAACAAACCCGCCTACGCCTGACGGCTTCGGCGAGGCGAAGGAGGAAAAGAAAGAAGAAGTAGTAGCTCCGTCCACCTCCGCCAAGGCTACGGCGGATAAAGCGGGTAAAATGGATTATGACAAGTTGTTTGGGAATTAGGTATAATTTTCTTGATGGCAAATGATGTGGATATTCAAACTAGAACAACAGGGATTTTGCTGACGCCATTTTCGGATAAAAGTACAATTTCGGAAATAATTGAGGGGGTAAAAAGTTTAGAAGCAGGTAATTTAAGAATAAGTGAAAACCCACAACTAGTATTCGAGATTAGAAAATTGTTGAGTTTTTATGACAAGAAAATAAATATATCTGAAGAAAAAGATATATTAGAATTTTTGTCTAATTTACCAATAAAAGAAGTTTCTGTTGAAGAAATCATTGGTGAAAAAGCAGAAACACCAGAGACAAAATTGAGTCAATCGGAAATTAAAGCGTTGGTAGAAGAATATGAGACGGCAACACTAGAAAGACAAAAAGAAATTGATAATAAATTAAAACCTGTTCCCGATGTAAGAAAGAATCTACAAGATGCAATAAAAAGGCAACAAGAAATTGCTCGAGAACAGGCATTTTTGGAAAAACAGAATCTGGAAAAATTAGACGATAAAAAAGAGATTGAAAGGATTGTTAAGACAGAAAAAGTATCTAGAGAAGAAGCGAGAATAATTTTAGATGAAGCAAAAATGGCTGAATCACAGGTAATAGTTGATAGTTTTGCGGAGTCTGTAATGGAAAACACCAAAACAAATGAATACAAAAATATAATAAAAAATGAAATTAGCAAAGTTGTCTCAGGTGAAGAAGCAAGCCTAAACTTACCCAAAGGACTAGACCCAGTAATTGCAAAAAGAATTGGAATAGAAACTGAAAGATTTGTTAATAAAGAACACCCTTCGGCAGCAAAAAACTATCAACTAAACAAAATAAAAGAGCAATTTGATATTGCGGCAGCGAATGCACCAACTGAACAGGAAAAAGGACAAGTAAGAGAATATCAAGAATTAATAATTAAATTTCATGACGTTGGTGGGCCAAAAATTTTGACCGATAAATCAAGAAAAGATGTTGAAACAAAATTGGAATTACAAGGGAAAAGCCCGGGAGAAATTAATACTGCGTTGCACAATGTTGATACAACCCTAAAATCGATACAACATTCTCCTGATCAATTTAAAAAAATTGTAGAAAAAGCAAAAAGTTTATCGGGGTTAAGTAGAAAGTTATTACCAAACTCGGCAATGGTTCGTTCGTTTGATAATTTAATGTCAAATGCAGCTAGAAATCCAGTCATAATTAACCTCCAGAGAATGGCTAATTTAAAAGTGGAAGTTCTAAATTTTGCCACTAAAATTCCTGGAGTAAACACATTGTTGGTTGGAGCAGGAGAAACTCTGGGTTTTGCGGCAGCAAAAGATTTTATACTACTGTCGACCCAAATAATGGCAGAACAAGGGTCAATACCTGGGGCAATTGCCATACTTAAGGCAATAACGACAGGGGCAGGAGTTTTGGAAAGTGGGGCAGTAGGAGTTGAGGGTATTTCAACTTTGTCGGCAGCACTTGGTGCGTTTCAAGGAGTGCCTGGTTTAGGACAAATATTGCTAATAGTTACAATGTTAATAATGGCGGGGATCTGGATTTATAACCATATAATTAAACCAATTTTTGAGAGTGTAAATAATTTTTTGAAGAATAATTTTAATTTGAATTTGAATGCAGTTAAGGATTTTGTAGCTGATCATTTGCATTTGGGAAAATTTGCAGGAACAGTGGCCCAATTTGGATTTAATGCGTTGATGGGGGTGGGGGCAGTAATTGCTTGGGGAATGGCGGCGTTGTTTGGGCCGATTTTGGCGGTAGGACTGGCGTCAATGACGGCCTTAATTACTCCGGTGGTAATATTTTTTGCGGTGGGAATGTTGTCATATAATTTGTTGGTGGATATGCCAAAAATTTCATCGTTGGTGCCACCGCCACCAGAAGGAGCAGGTGGAACTTGCCAACCAAAAGAAGATGAGGGTGAGCCGGCGATATCTGACGGAGAAATTAATTGTAATCAAAACGCACCAGAGGCAAACATTGGAATATCAAAAGAAGATTTTGGTAAATTTGCAGACGATTGGAATCGGATAATTGGAGGTAAACACTATGCGAGAGAATGTTTTAATGATGTGGTAAATAGGGCAAAATGTGCAGGAATAGTACCGGAATATGCATTATGGGCATGGCTACATGAATCAGGGGCAAGTAATTATAGTATTGCTAATGTTGAAGATTTTGGAATACATGGTCAATCTAGTGCGCCACCAAAAAACTTTGATAAACAAATTACTAAATTTTTAACTCTTGATCCTGCAACTGTATGTATAAATGATCCGAGAGTTGGAGGAAATTATTGGTTAGCATTTTCAATAAATTACTTGTTAGGTGATGATCCGGCTGACCCAAGTAACACTTGCAACCCAGACAGAGTTAATTCTCAGGGAAATACTGGTAGAAAATATGAAGCAGAGTTAAGAGAATCTTGGAGTAGATTGGGTTCGCCACCAGCAACTATTCATGGCCCTAAGGGTGGGCAAAACTGTGGAGGAAATGCAAATAATTTGGTGGCTGAAGGGGAAAATGAATTTGTGGTAGCCGATGGAACAGTAATGGTGTGTAGTGGACCGGTGGATGAAAATGGTAATTTTATTGGATTACCAGGAGAAAGTAAATACGATCCAAATGCACCAGGATTGGTGGGGGAATTAATACCAGGAGTGTCGTGTAGTGTGGCCGATAAGGTAGTGTCGACCAAACAATGTGGACAGTCATGGTCAAATAAAGCACTGCCCGGGGGGTCGGGAACAATTTGTAGTGCTGGATGTGGCCCATCATCGACATCATCAATATTGAGAAATATAAATGGTAGTTTAACTCCCGATACTCTTATTTTTGAAGACGGATCACCATATAATGGAATGAATGGTAATGGGTCGAGTTTAGGTCAAGCACATGATTCGTTGGTAAAACACGGTATGGGTGGTGCTGTTGGAAGTGTGGGTGGTTGTTCACAACAGGCTATTGTGGGGTGGTTAAGACAAGGAAGAGCGGTAATATTTTTGGCAGATTCATATACTGGAAGTGGAGGGGGGACAATAGGACATATTTTAGTGGCAGAAGGAGTTGATTCGTCAGGGATTATTTATACTAAAGATCCGTATTATAGTAACAGAACACCATTTGTAACCAGTGGAGGAATAAAGGCAGGTCAAATAAAAACACTTAGGGAATGCTTACCGGTTACACTAGGAAAACAATGTTAAAACAAACAAAAATATTAATAATAATTGGTGGAGTAGTGTTTATTTTTGCATTAGTAGTTATTTTTTGGCCGGAGAAAATAATAATAATTGAGAAAAAAGAAATAAAAACAATACCAGCTTCGGTAGTTTTGGTTCCAACACAGGATAAAACACCACTGGTGTCAGACACTGGGGCGATGAAAACAATTTTGGATGATGATCAATATAAAAAAATGTATTTGATTAATGTTTTGCGAAATAATTGTCCTGTAAAAAATGATTATTTTGAAATTGATTATGATTATGCGGTTGATAAATTTATAGTGAATGTACCAGTAAAAAATTTAGAGATATTTTTACAATGGAAAAAAGACACGGGGTATAATTTTATAAACGATAATTATTGGATAATAAAAAATGATTAAAGAGCTTTATAGATTAAGACTAGTAATAATACTGGCATTTGTGGCGGTGTTGATGGGATTAACGAGATTGAAATATAAAAATTATCAATGGCCTGAAATACAACAAACAATAATTCCGACTCCAATAATAGTTGAGCCATCAGTCACTAGCGCCCCGCAAAATGAGGAAATTTATCCATTAATAGATAGTCTCCCCTACCAGGGTAAAAATTTTGTGGTGGACAGCTACGACGGTCCTTTGACATTAAATGTGGTGACAACAGGAAATATAAAAATGGTGACAAAGGAAATTTATAAATGGATGGAAGAAAATAAAGTAGCGACGGAGAGTCATAAATTAATTTTTAGCGATAAATGAAAAAAATATTTTTAATTTTATTGTTTAGTGTTTTAGTATTAAGTAGTTGTAGTGAAACAAAAAAAATAGACGCGACGGTGACAAAAACAGGAACAGTGACAATGAAGGTGGGAGAGGAATATTTACTAAAAACTAATGATGGAATAGTGAATATTACCAGTAATAAGGTAAATTTAGATAATTATTTAAAACAAAAAATATCAGTAACTGGTCAATTTTCTGGTAGTACTTTGTATGTGGATAAAGTGAATTAATCTTCAAATAGTTGAAGATAAGGAATTCGGGTAAAATGTTTTTGATTAAGAGTCCACAGTTTCATGTCATAATCGATAGCACTACAGGCAACTAAAAGATCATTGTCAGCAACAGGATTATGTTTTAATTTTACTTTAATTTTGGCATAAATTTTACCAGTAGAAAAACTCATATTAATTGGGGATATATGATAACTGTCGAGAAATTTATCAAAATTAGACAAATCTATTCCATAATTTTCGAAACCATAAGCAACTTCCCCATAAACAATTGGGTTTATAAAATACTCATAATTTTTATTTAAAACCAACTTATTATTAATTACTTCAATTAAAACGTTTGAATCAATTTGTATTTTCATTAACTTTATTAAAATGAGAATTTAAATGATTCTCGAAACTCTTTCATCCCTTTTTTAATACCCTTAATGTCTTTATCAGTAAAATTTAATTCGAATTTATCAGGCACTGGAGTTATATAGACAGCGGGGCGACCGGCACGATTGACTAGTATTCTACTGTTGTTAGAAATGACACTATTAATTAATTCACCAAAATTGTTTTTGGCGTAGGTGGCAGTGACAGAAGTAATCATTAGCTATTTTAGCTAATATAGCTAATATTTGTCAAGAAGAAAGTTAATCTTGTAGCCGAACAGGCATAATTATATGTAACAAGTCGGGGTTTTGGGGATCACGGAAGGCGCCGGGTGTAAGGGGTTGATTTAATTCTATAATTATTTCATCACTTTTGACTATGGATAAAAAATCAGAAACAAATTTATAATTAAAGGCAATTTCGAGGGGTTCACCCTCAATACGAGCATCGACACTAACTTGATTTTGACCAATTTGAGGGGCGTTGGCGGAAAGCTCGAGAGAATTATTTTTTAGAGAGAATTTAACAACATTAGCCGATTGCCTGGCAAAAACCGATGCAAGGCGGATGGCTTGAGAAAGTTCTTCTTTGTTAATATAAACCTTGGTAGGAGATGATTCGGGAATAATCCGTTCAAAATTGGGATATTCACCATCGATCAGGCGAGAAATAATTTCTAAATCTTCAAGAACAAAAACAACTTGGTGGCGGTCAGGGGTGAGGCCAATTTTTATTTTAGGAGCAATTTTAGCAATTTTTAAAACTTCGGCGAGTGATTTGGCAGGAATTAAAAGAGTGAGAGATTCTTGACCGTCGGGAAAAATAATTTGGTTTTGAAATTTAATTGTTTTTAAAGATAATCTAAAACCATCGGTAGCCACGAGAGTTAAAGATTCGGGAGTAAATTTACATAAAACAGAGGTGAGAACAGGTCGAGAATCGTCGGTAGCGGAGGCAAAAGCAACAGTGGTCATACTGTCGAGAAGAACAGGTAAATCTAATTCAAAAACAGTTGTAGGGTCAATAGTAGGAATTTGGGGAAAGTCGGTGGAGGAAAGAGTGGAAAAAGTAGAAGAAGCTTTGAGAGATTTTATGTTTAAAAGATTTTTTTCATTTAAATTAAAATCAATTTTGCCGGAAGGTAAATAAGAAATAAATTCGGAAATATCTTTGGAGGGAACACAAAATGAGCCTTCGGTTTCGATTTTGGCACCAATCCAATAATTAATACCCATTTCTAAGGAAGTAGCTGATAATTTTAATCTACCAGTATCGGTAGAAAAAAGAATATGACTTAAAATTGGAAGTTGAGCTTTGGTGGAAACAAAACGGGAAACATGAGTAAGAGCATTGTTTAAATTTTCGGTCAAAAGAGAAAGTTCCATGTGACCCTATATTAGCAAAAGTTAGTTTATAAAACAGTAGTAGTGTTAGTAGAGTTGGTGGGGAAGTTTATAAATAGTTGAATTAAAGCTAAAAATGGTGTTGATAAGTCGGTGAATAAAATAAAAATATTGTGGATAAAGTTGTGGATAAACAATATTTATTGTGGATAAACTTTAGAGCGAAGAAATTATTTGGTTGATAAGTGGTTTTAATTGTGGAGAAGTATTTATTTTGTCGCGGGCGTGCATAATACTGGTGTGGTCACGATCCCCTAGTAAATGACCAACCTCTTCGAGAGGTAAAAGGGCTTGAGTTAATAAAAGATAGGCGGTAATATGGCGGGCTAAAACAAGTTCTTTTTTACGGGAAGTGCCAACTAAATCCCCTGTTTTAATATTAAAATGACGGGCACAAACAGAAATTAAATGACGGGGGGTAATTTTTTCACTGGTTAACCTTGAATTATTGTTGAGACTTTCACCGTTAAAAGACTGTTCGACCATTTCCAAAGTGATGGTGGGTGAATTTTTAGATTGAGCACTGATGGCAATTTGACCAACCTTACCTTCAAGTTCACGAGTATTAGTGTTTATTTTTTCGGCGAGAAAAATGACGGCATCTTGATCAATTAAACTGCCTTTTTTGGTGGCCAAGTCTTGGATAATGGCACAACGCATTTCAAAATCGGGCGACTGGATATCAACAGTTAAACCACCCATAAAACGAGAGACGAGACGGTCTTCGAGACCATTAATATCCCCTGGTTTACGATCTGAAGTGAGAATTACTTGTTTGCCAGCCATATGAAGAGTGTTGAAAGTATGAAAAAATTCTTCTTGAGTAAAGTCTTTGCCAGCAATAAATTGAATATCATCAACAAGAATACAGTCTAGCTGGCGATATTTATCCTTAAATTGGGTCATGTTTTTTGATTTTAAAGCGGCGATAAGGTCGTTACCAAAGGTTTCGGCAGGAAAGTATTTAAGTTTTAAATCGGGATTATTTTTTAACATTTCATGACCAATAGCTTGCATTAAGTGGGTTTTACCAACACCGACCCCACCCCAAATAAAAAAAGGATTGTAGGAAAGGCCGGGGTTTTTGACAATCCCCTGGGCGGCGGCATAGGCAAAATTGTTGCTGTTGCCAACAACAAGCTGGTCGAAAGTGTATTTGGGGTGAAGACCAGATTTTAGGGCAGAAATTGAGGGTGAATTGGTTTTTTGAAAAGAAAAAAGAGGGGTGGAGTCGATGGATTTGGTGGGGGTTTGAATAAGAGATGAGACTTCAAACTTAAGACTGTTATTATTTTGAGTGTGCCGGTCTAAAGCTGTTTTAAAATTTGAATAATATTTTTGTTGATTTACTTGGGCAATATTGGGAAAATTACAACCAATGAGAGCAAAATTGTTTTCGAGAGAAATAAGAGTAGTGGAATCGATGTAAACTTTAAAGACACCATTACTTAGGTCAATTTTTAGTTCTTCTTTGACTTTTTTCCAAATAGATTGATCCATATTTCTAACCCCTCACTCCGAAAGCTTTCGGAGAGCTCCCCTTGACAGGGCGAGCCTAATAAAAATAACTGTAAAGACAGGGAAAAAACATGATCGGGCAGAGTTTCAGTTTTTTGTTTATCCACATCATCATAAACCACTTTTCCACAATTTAAAAGAGATCAAAAAGGGGCTTAATGGTAAATTTCGGGTGCTTTTCCCAGTAGAATTTGGTTAATAATTTTCATTTTTCTTTTTGTTTTCAGTCC
>VFLE01000153.1 GCA_009885205.1 Candidatus Shapirobacteria bacterium
CTTGAAGATTATAAACCGCATTCGGCGGGTCAGTCTTCGAGGGTGTAAAATGTGCAATGGTGTAAAAAGGAGGGAACATATAAATTATATATTTTTGTTTATATTCTTTCTTGTAAAGTATCAAAAAGAATCATCGCTTCCTCTTTCCCATTTATCTTCTAGTTTTTTCCATTCTGCATTCATATAAACATCCAAATCACCATTAATGCCAATCGTTTTACGTAAAGAATCCAGCTGTTTGAATGAATTCGGATAATTGTAATATTTATTTTTTTCGGTAGCATTTTTATAAATACATTTTCCAAAAATTTGTTCACCCGGTTCATAAAACATAGCGGAAACAAAGATTCCATAATTCAGATTAAGACGTTCAAAAAACCCCAGCGGCGGGGCCCATACTGTTTCAAAAACCGCCTCTATTTCAGGGTCATTATTGTCCATGGTGACTGGTACGTCTTCGATCTTTATTTCTGACGGTTCCCATTTAGTCCCCCATAATTCAATTGTTCTGGAAAATTCCATTTTGTCTTCTAATTCTCCATTTTCTAGTTCCAATGGAACAAAAGTGGAAAACAAACATCCATCGGTTAATGCGGTCGAAAATTTATTATACGCGTCTCTGTCTGGAAATGTGAATACAACCTTGTTTTGACACCAGTTTGGCATAAATGAATTATATATTAACTACAACAAATTTTTATGTTGTTTTTTATTCAAATGTGTCAAAAATCAGTGCAAAAATCAAATACGTCACTCTCCACCTTTTTATTGGCCAAGGCGTATTCTGAATTGGTACGCTCAAAGAAATTCACTTTGGTCTCCACGCTAATAAGTTCCATAAAATCAAACGGGTTCGCTGCATTATATAATTTGGGATACCCTAATTGAACAACCAAACGGTCAGCAACAAATTCAATATATTGAGTCATTAATTTCGAATTCATACCGATCAAACGGCATGGCAGCGCCTCCGTAATAAATTCCTTCTCTATTTCGACCGCCTCTTGAATAATCTCATAAATCCGCTTCTTGGGTAGCTTGCTCTGCAGTTTAGTATAAAGAAGAACCGCGAATTCCGTATGCAATGCCTCGTCGCGCGAAATAAGCTCATTCGAAAAAGTGAGCCCAGGCATTAACCCACGCTTCTTAATCCAATAAATAGCGCAAAAAGATCCGCTAAAAAAGATTCCCTCTATAGCGGCAAATGCCACCAAACGTGAAGCAAACGAAGACCGATTATCACCGATCCATTTCTTCGCCCAATTCGCCTTTTTGGCAATACACGGATAATTATCAATTGCCTCAAATAGCTTCATCTTCTCATCACCATCTTTAATATACGTATCGATTAATACGCTGTACATCTGGCTATGTATATTTTCCATAGCAATTTGAAACCCATAAAAACATCTCGCCTCTGCAAGTTGCACGTCACCCATAAATCGAACAGCAAGATTCTCTAGCACAATGCCGTCTGACGCGGCAAAAAACGCGAGAATCATAGAAATAAAATGGCGCTCATCGGGATTGAGAGCATACCAATCTGTCAAATCCTTGGATAAGTCAATTTCCTCTGCGCGCCAAAAACAATCTACCTGTTTTTGATACATTTTCCAAATCGCATCATCTTGTATAGGAAACAGTACGTATCGCTTTTCGGATGGCTCGAGAATGGGGTCAGATGTTTTTATTACAGTTGTCATTTTACTTCGCTAAATAATATAGTCCGGATATTTTTATGTGGTTTGAAAAATGTAATTAAAAAAACACGAAAAAATATGACATATTGTTATATAATGGAAAATACTTTTTGCAAATATAAAAATATATTTGGAGAACCCGGAACAGGAGCACATTCCTACCGGTTTTTCGGAATCGCCATAGTAGATGCGGGTTTAACAATTCTTTTGGCCATCGCAATCGCTTGGACATTCAAATGGAATATATGGATGGTATTATTTTTTGTTTTTTTATCGGGCATTTTAATGCATCGACTTTTTTGTGTTGATACCACTGTAGGTAAGTTTATATTCGGGAGGTTATAGCTAATTCTGATGATTTTAACGGAATCGAACCCCCTAAAAAATAACCGCCTATTATAATGGAAGGAAAGAACGAAGTGGGCGATCCGAAAAAGGAAGAAAAGAAACGCGCAACAAGGAAACCCAGAAAGCAGACAGAAAAAGAAATTATGAACGAATATATGATGGATCATGAAAAACACCAAAATTCTCCCCCCGCCATTTTAGCAACTCCTATAATTAAACAACGCAAAGTATACGAAAATTTCCAATATCTTTCGCACGGAGAACGCGAACAATTTGATCAAAAATTTACAAAACCAAAAACACAAAGTCAGGAAATATATAGCTCCATGTTGAAAGCAAAAAATAAAAAAATTATTCTTGCAACGGGACCCGCCGGTACCGGAAAAACGCTCTTTGCCACAGAATACGGCGTCCGTTATTTTTTGATGGGCATTTATGAAAAGCTCATTTTTACGCGTCCATCGGTGTCTGTGGATGAAGAACTCGGATTTTTACCGGGGACATTAGAAGAAAAAATGGCGCCATGGGTCCGTCCTATTTACGACGTATTGTACCAGTTTATGTCACCGAAAGAAGTTACTTTACTCATGGAAGAAAAAATCATTGAAATTGCGCCACTTGGTTACATGCGCGGTCGTACATTCAAAAATTCTTGGATAGTCGCCGACGAAATGCAAAATTCGACCGTCTCACAAATGAAGATGTTGTTGACACGCTTAGGTGAAAACAGCCGGCTTGCGATTACAGGAGATTTGGATCAATATGATCGACCGAATGAACGCAATGGTTTAGAAGATTTTTTGGAAAAATTCAGGGGAAAACGGTCGACAAGTATCGGGAGTTTCGAATTCGATCGTAGTGATATTCAGCGCGAAGAAGTGGTGAAAGAAATATTGGATATTTACGCGGGAGATGCTCCTCCCGAATACTTGATCGACGAAGATTTATCGGATACAAAATAACAATTATGAAAGATGTAAAAAAATCTAGTCTAGATATATATTACTATGTTCTTAAAATCTATAAACAAAGCCTTGGATTTCCGTAATTTATTACAAAGTCGCGTCATCCTCTATTTACTTTTTTTCGCGGCTATTATTCAGAATTTTGTATGCGCCACAAGCGGAGACATGGCATTTGTCGTATTTTTTATTTTGGTCGCATTCTTGGTGACCTTTTTTAGTAAAAATATGGTAGTTGTATTATGCGTCGCTTTAGTTGTTTCCAATGTTTTCAAATATGGCGTGGCGCCCACGATCAATGAAGGATTTCGTTTAGCCGAGGAAAAAGAAGGATTTACTTCGGATGTCTTGGATAAATCGGAGGACGATTTAACATTAATGAAAGATTCTACCTCTTCTTCTTCTTCTTCTTCTTCTACAACTACCGTAATCGATAAATTAAAGAGTGATATTTCAGCCAAAAGCAATGATGTAGATACGCCGAAACCTTCTCCAAAAAGTAAGGAAGAACCCAAAGCGAAATCCATAAAAGCACCAGGCGCGGATCCTCAAACACAATTAGAATACAAAAATTTATTAGAATTGCAATTGAAATTAATTGATGGCATTTCGAATATTCAACCCGTTTTAACCGAAGTCGCCGAGAAAATAGAGAAAATGAAAAAATCAATGAAGGCGGCAAATTAGAGATTTTACACCATTACGTATTGAAATGCGCATGGTGTAAAATAATATTATTCAAATAAAACATTTAGTTTGTTATAACTATCCGGTGTATGAAATTTACAAATTTTATGTGTATTTTTGCCGACTTCACATCCGGTCGACTTATTGCATAATTCCAAACAATCTCCTACTTTTTGAATCCATCTTATAGATTTTTCATTGATCACTTTGTTTCCATCTGTTTTGATATAAGAATTTACACACGTTTCCATTTTAATATATATTATATACTAAATTTCTTTATCTTGTTTATCTTTTATATGAAAAGTATATATATCATCTATCTATTATACATGACAAAACAATATTTTACAACCTATAAAATCGCTTTTTTGATTTTAGGTATTATTTTTATTACATGGAATATACCGTTTATTGTCGAAAAAGTCATGCAACACCGCGAAGAGCAAGCAGAAAAATTCCTTAAAAAATATGGGCCCGAAGAACCACTCATCGAAAATTTCGACATTAAGGATATTGGCAATTTGCTCGAAACCATATTCACCGGAATCGTAAAAATTCTCTTCCTCATGTTACAAGTCGCCATGGGGATTCCTTTTTTGCTTACTGGAATTGGTCTCCATGTTTTATGCGCCGGACAAGAATTCGCCGATGGACTTACGAACGGATTAAAGGTATTGGGTGTTCTTTTAAAATGCTCGAGCCAGGCCATCACCAATTTTTTTAACGGACAATGTACCATTTATTACATTATCGATGTTATTTTTGGAACAATGTATAAAATTTTCATTGAACTTCCCATTGTTTTATTAAGGGCGATTTTAGGGCTTGATTTACAATTTGTGGTCGATCTGGTTCATGATTTAGTGATTGTACCAATTGACGGACTTTTTCACGGAATTAGCGGATACCATATTATAAAATGGCCAGACTCCGTAATATTAAAATGTTACAAATGCACCGGAAGTATAAACGGCGTAACCTTGGACCAGACTTATGCGGATTGGGGTAGAATGTTCAATTGTACCAATTCGGAGATATTTCATGCGCTTTACAAGATATTTTATTCCATTTTCCCCGTGGATAGACACTGGCCGACATGGGCCAAGGGGCAACATTTACAAGGGGATGATGATGCTACTTCGTAATGTTTTTACACCTTTCACACCTTTCAATTACACCGACCGAAAAGAAAAATGAGACAAAAACGCAGTTATGATTTGTATATTTTACACCCTTGAAGATTTATAATGGGACACCCCACGCGAAGCAGAGGCGTCTCAATAGAGATTTAAGGGCAACTTTGC
>VFLE01000129.1 GCA_009885205.1 Candidatus Shapirobacteria bacterium
ACCCCTTGGAAAGAGTAGGTCCCTGCCCTTCCACCAAGAGTAGGCTCTGCTTCTAAAACCAAAATCTTGGATTTTGGTGACATTTTCAGTATTTTGTATGCTGAATAAAGTCCGGAAATCCCACCCCCTATAATTATAATATCATACAACATGATCTAGATATTATAATTGGATATATTTATTTACCAACCGTGGCGATATTGGTCAAATCAAACTGTTTTTTCTGTGCGCATCCGCGATAATGTGCGGCCAATGCTCGCTGATTCTTAGCCGGATACTGGCAATATTCACATGTATCCTCCTTGGATGAAGAGGAAGCATATAATTTGGATAAAAAATGATCCAAGCTTGGCAATTTCATTTCTTCCACTTGCGCCAATAATTTTTGTTGATAATCCTTGATCGTTTTAATATGGGCCAATTTATTTGCAATAAAAAGTTGACATTCTTTATTGATATCGTCCAAGATTTCTTTTTCAATATGGATTGCATCACCCCCCACCTTTTCCATGTCACTCATTTTTGATTTAAAATGATCAACTATATCAACCGCCGCTCTTATTTTTTCCGCGTCATACTCAACGCGATGCAGGTAAACCAAGACATTCGAATTATTCATTTCGATTTCAAAATTATCTTTGTTTGTAATACCAAAATGTTGTGCGAGCATAATTCCCGAACAATTCTGTTGTTCCACATCACGAATAAATTTCTTTACCTCTTCTTGGGGGGTATTTTTATCATAATTTTTATTTTCAAAGAGAATGGTAGGCTTATCTTTTCGTGTCAATATGATGTCGCCTGTTTCTTTCGTAGTACCAACGGAATCAATTTGCGCGGTAGGATAAAGAGAATGTAGAATATTGTATAAAATATTTTCCGAAATTTTCCCCTTGGACGAAGAATTTTCCATCTTTTTTAATAATTCTCCAATGTTTTTTTGTAGCTGAGACTGATCAGAATTATTTGTCTTTGAAATATCTTTAATTTCAGATATGCTTGCTCCAAGACGAGTTTCGCTTGAAGAAACAATAGAATTGAATATATTTTGAGAACTTACAATTGTCTTGGAAAACTTTTCTTCTAGACTTCGAATAAAATCGTCCAAAGTATCTTTGTTGATGGATGATTTGATAAGCGCCGAAGTATCTTGATGAATGCTTGAATGAAGAGTTTGGATAGAACTTTCAATATTTTTGGATAAATATTCTTGGTTTTTTGGAACAATTTCGTTAATAAGAATCTTGGTCTTGTCCAAGAGAGAATCATTATATTGTTTAATAATGGGGGCAATTTTCTCTGAAGTATTTGTAGAAAGAATCATTTTCATATCTTCGATATATTCACGTTTAAATTCCATAAATTTTAGTGAAAAATTCGTACCAAAATCAGATTGCGACTTGGAAACATTTTCTTGGATACTTGATACTTGAGCCTGGAGACTCTTGATGTTTTCGATAAGTTGTGAAGCAATATTTATATCGAGAGATGGATTGGACGCTTCAAAAATCTTTTCCAACATATTCACGCATATAAGACTTACGTCTTCAAATTTTATGTGTTTATGCTTATCATAAAATTCCCAGATGATTTTATTTCTTACCGTAATATCGTAAGACATTATAATATATATTTTCATATGAGATCTTTATATTATTTTCTACTAAATCAATTTATTGTTACAAATCTGATTTAGTAGACTCTACTAATTTAGATTACTGTTACAAATCTGATTTAGTAAAACTAGTAATTCAATTTACTATTAGATAATTGATTTAGTGGAAAATATTTTTCGCTAAATAAATTCAAAAATAATTTTGTGTTTCTTTTTTTATGTTTTTTTATAATTTTTCGATTATTTTTTTTGAATATTTTTTTTTCTCA
>VFLE01000134.1 GCA_009885205.1 Candidatus Shapirobacteria bacterium
AACTCCATCTATCTTTTTTCTTTTATTCATACCTGATTTTAAATCAGGTGTTCGGATTCGTTTTAGAATTTAATATAAGCAATTTGGAAAATTAGCGGCTTGGTTGATGGTTATTTCACCATGGGTTGTTTTTAATGCTCGTTTAGGGTACGAAACAACGGTAGCTATGGTGTTAACGGTGATTGGAGCAATGTTGTATAAAAGTCCAGTTGTGTCTTTTGGATTATTGTCATTGTCAACCTATGCTAGTTTTACCTCACGATATTTAGCTCCAATGATAGTTGGACTGATTATTTTTGTATTTTATTTCAATAAAAAAAGTTTGATAAAAATAAAGTGGGCAATTGTTTTGGCAATATTGATACAAATTCCAAATTTTATACTGATGAATAGTACCGCTTTTTGGTCAAAAAGTGGCAGCCTAACAGCAAACTTTTTATCACAATATATATCATATTTTTCGCCAGCTAATTTATTTAATCGTCCCGATTTCGACTTACAAAGGTCAATCCCTCAAATGGCAGTTTTTTATGGTTGGATGTTTGTTCCGTGGACGGTGGGATGGTATATGATTTATAAAAATTGGAATAAAAATTTTTATCGTTATTTATTAGGTTTGATTTTGTTGTCACCAATACCAGCGGCGTTAGCCAATACAAATTATTCGACTCAACGGGCAATACCACTGTTATTTTTTTACGCAATTTTGATTTATTTGGGCATGAATAAAATTTTGGGATATTTTTCCAAAAAAATTAGAATAATATTAGTATTTTGTTTGATGGCATTTTCATTATTATTGTTGTACCGATCATATTTTGTATTATTTCCAATAGAAAGAGAATATGTTTGGGGCGGTGGTTATGAACAGCTGGCTGACTTTATTAAACAAAATCCTGACAAATATTTGGTGGTAGATAGTAGTCGGGGTATGCCGTATGCAAATTTAGAATTTTATTTGCAGAGCAATAATATAAAAAATATTAGTATTAGACCAATAGATTGGCGAAATGATATTTGTAAAAATCGGATTTTGGTGGGTGATAATTTGGCAATTTCTGAAAGTCAGGTTAAGGAACATTTTTTGACAAAAGTTTTTGAAAAACGGGATTTTAATAATAAAATTTTATTGCAGGGGTATGAGACGAACCCAAAATTGAAATGTGGAATAGAAACAAAGCAGAATCGTTGATATAATAACTCTAGGTTTTAAAAATCTGCGGGTATAGTTCACCGGTAGAATGCGTCCTTGCCAAGGACGAGAAGTGAGTCCGATTCTCATTACCCGCTCAGCTAATCCCCCATTTTGGGGGATTTTTATTGATATAATAGTTGAGATTGTTTGGCTGTTTAGCTCAGTTGGTAGAGCGCACCGTTTACATCGGTGATGTCGGGGGTCCGAATCCCTCAACAGCCACTGGTTGGGGTATAATACGTAGTTCTTTAATAACCTGCCGCCATGGTGAAATTGGTATACACGTACGCTTGAGGTGCGTATGCCGAAAGGTGTGGAGGTTCAAGTCCTCTTGGCGGCACTT
>VFLE01000127.1 GCA_009885205.1 Candidatus Shapirobacteria bacterium
CTTATCTTGATTTTTTTTTAGAAGAAATCTCAACATAATTCTAATCAGGTTTGCAAAAACATACAATACATCATTCATGTTTTATTGGAAAACTCTAGATAGTTTTTCTCTTAGAACTACTGCATAATTTACAATTAATGGTATCATTAAAATCCACATTACTGATTTTAGAAATTACATAAATGATCTACAACATGAACAAATGTATTAATAGCAAACTAAAATAGGGCATAATTGTGAGTGCACTTAACGTAGCTGTAATAATCAAACTAGAGCCTGATTTTTCTGAAGGAAATGTTAGCTATAATCCAGATGGAACTCTAAATAGAGTTGAGACAAAAAATACTTTAGGTCCACATAGCGCAATTGCAGCTCATGCAGCATTTTATGCCAAAGTCATGTATGATGCAAAAGTGTCCATTGGAACTATGGGTCCTCCAATTGCTGATCTGGCGCTTCAACAATCTCAACAAATCTCTGATGCTGAAGAACTTCATCTTTATAGTGATAGACTTTTTGCAGGAGCTGACACTTTGGGAACTGCAGAAGTTCTCAAGACGGGAATTGAAAAAATGCAAGGAAAGATGGATATTGTTTTTTCTGGGCACAGAGCTTCTGACGGTGAGACAGGACAAACTGGACCACAGACGGGATGGAAGCTTGGTTTTACATTTCTTGGTAATGTAATTAGTTATAGTGTGGATGTAGAGACTAGAATGATTCGGGCAAAACGTTTGATTAGTTTGCAGGGAGTTCCTAGTGTCATAGAAGAAGTTGAGGCCCCACTTCCGGTGTTTATCTCAATTGATCCTACCTACAAATCTAGTTTTAATACAATTTCTCAAAGATTATCTTTTCAAAAATATCAAAAAGAAGCAACAGGACGGGCAGAAAACTACAAGGAATATTTCAAAGTTTTTGATGCTGACCAATTAGGTGTAGATAAAACACTAGTGGGACTTCCAGGTTCTCCTACAATTGTATACAAAGTTGAAAAAGTTCCAAAGGCAACAGCTACAAGACAAGCAGAAATTGTAGATGGTTCAAATCCCGAACAAATTAAAAAAGTTGTTGCAAGGATGAAAGAGGCATTATTGGCAATGGTGATAAAATAATGACAGAAAATTATAGACACTTGTATGTGGTGATAGAGTGTATAGATGGAGAGCTTCTTCAAGTAAGCCTTGAAATGATTGGAGAAGCAAGACGCCTTTTGGATAATTTTAATTCCAAGTATTCTTCAAATGAAAAAGTAGTTGCAGTAATACTTGGATACAACATAAAAGATATGTCTAAACAATTAATTGAGTATGGGGCTGACGCAGTAATCTATTCGGATAATCCTGAACTAAAGGATGTGCGAAATACTATTTACACCAAAGTCATTAGTCAGATTGCACAAGACAAGAAAACTCTAGGTGAAGTAGCGCCAGAATATGCAAGTGAAGTAAAAAGGCCAAGATACATGTTTTTTGCAGCAGACAGTATAGGGAGACATCTTTCATCTACGGTTCTAACAGAATTAGAGTCAGGTTTAGCTTCTGATATCAATCAATTAGTAATTGAAGATATTCAGATGTCACATCAACAAAAAACAGGAGGCATTAAGGAAACTTATGCAAAAACTCTAGAGATGTACAGACCTGACTTTTCAGGATTCTTATGGACTACAATTCTTTGTCTTGATAATCGCAATCCTGCCTTTAAGCGAGATTACCACCCACAAGCTTGCAGTATTATTCCAGGAGTTTTTGAACCACTAAAACAAGATCCAAAAAGAGAAGGGAAAATAATTGAATTTGTTCCAATAATTGACGAAAAAGATCTTAGGGTTAAAGTACTCAGTCGTAAAGTTATTCATAGTGAAGTTGATTTTGAGACTCCAAGAACAATTGTCA
>VFLE01000018.1 GCA_009885205.1 Candidatus Shapirobacteria bacterium
CCTGAGTTCAAAATCCATTCCGAACACCTGATGTAAAATTCAGGTATGCAAATACAACCTAATGAACGAGATAAAATAGCTTTTTGGCTCGGGAACAAGTTAAGCCTTCGAGAAATTGCTAGGCGACTTGGTCGCAGTCCATCATCAATCAGTGATGAAATTAATAGGAATAATACCAAAGGTATCTATGCTCCAATCAATGCTCAAATCAGAGCTGATAAAAGAAAAAAGATGGCCGGCAGAAGACATTTTCTAAAAGATAAAGAAACTGCAAATTATGTCATCGAAAAATTGAATTTAGGTTGGAGTCCAGAATTAATTGATGGACGACTAAAAGGAGAAAAAGGACACCGAGTAATTTCTTATGAATGTATTTATCAATACATCTACAGCAAATTAAGTCGTAGTAAAAAGTTATGGAAACTTCTAACACTAAAACGAAAAAAGAGACAAAAAAAGGATGGCAGAAAAGTATCTAGAGTCAGAATTCCAAATCAAATTTCTATCCATCTTAGGGGAGAATTAGTAGATTCAAGAAAAACTTTTGGTCACTATGAAGGTGATAGCATTATCGGTAAACAAACAAAATCAAAGATAATCCACACAGAGGTAGAAAGACAAACTAGATACTTGTTTGCACAGGTGGCAAATTCCAAGACTTCACAAGATACCATCAATGCTCAAATTGAAATATTTAATAATGTTCCTGTCCTGTCGGTGACGACTGATAATGGTTTAGAATTTGCCAAACACGAACAACTAAATCGATTAGGTATTAAGACTTTTTTTGCTGATCCATACTGTTCAGGACAGCGAGGAACTAATGAAAATACCAATGGATTAATTAGAAGATATTTACCAAAAAAGACAAGCTTTAATGACCTTACCCAAACAAAATTAGACTCTATAGTTTGGGCAATAAACAATCGACCAAAAAAAGTGTTAAAATTTCACACACCCCAAGAAGCTTTCGAAAAACAGTTATTAATTATTCAAGGTGTTCGGATAGAAAGTTGAATTCAGCAAGAATTAAAAATAAAAAATGGTGAAAAATATCCCATTATTAAATCGTGGATATCAGATTATGAAGCTATTTTACCAACGCACAATTTAGCAAAAAAAATTGCTAAAAAATATAAAACTGGAATATTGTCAAATTATTACCGAGATTATTTTGAGGAAGCAACGGCGCAAGGGTTTATACCAAAAATTAAATTTAGGGAAATTATAATTTCGGCTGAAGTGGGGTGTAAAAAACCAGAAGAAGAAATTTATAAAATTGCGGAGGATTGGTCGGGGTTTTCGGGTAGCGAAATATTTTTTATTGACGATAAAAAGGAAAACTTATTTACCGCCTCAAAATTTGGCTGGCAAACTTTTTTATTTGATTATAATAATCCTGAAAAATCGTGTAAAGAAATTGGTAAAATACTGTTATGAATACAATCACAGACTCATATCAACAAATATTTGCAAACAAACAAAAGATATTAGTGGTAACGTCACACCCGGATGATTTGGAAATAATGTGTGGAGGGCTGGTGGCAAGATTGGTGGCCGATGGAAAGACCGTAAGATCGGTAAAAGTGACGACTGGAGATATGGGATCACGACAAAATAAAATTTCACAGTCGGATTTACGTAACGCGAGGGAAATTGAAGACACTCAGGCGATGTCAGTTTTGGGAATAAATAAAGAAAACAATATTTATTTAAATTTACCTGATGGTCGAGTTGAAAATACCGTGGAAAATATAGGCAAAATTGTGGAACAAATTCGACTATTTCAACCAGATTTAATTATCACTCATAATCCAGAAATATCTATTGTTCGTTTTGATAAAGATAATAGTTGGTTTAATCACCGAGACCACCGGACTACTGGCCAGCTGACTTTTGATGCTGCTTACCCCTATTCGCGAGATTTATTATTTTTCCCAAAACATTTTGAAAACCCACTGGCTAAATCTTGGGCTTGTGACGAATTTTTGGTGGTTGATAATTATGGCCACCCCGATAGTGTATATATGGAAATGACCGATTTTGTGGAAAAAAGAGTGATAGCACAGGCATTGCATAAAACGCAATATAGTCGTGAAAGTGCCCAAGAAATGGCTGATTTTTTTACCAAAAGCTGGGACCCAGAGGGTAAGAAAAATTTTGAAACATTTAGACATGTTAAGGCGGATTAAATCTAGACTAGCAAGACAACCTGACCTGAATAATATTTTTGGGATAATTTCGGCATGTGCAGTGAGGTTGAAAGAGAGAAATCTAAATGACTGGTCACGATATTACACAGAAGAAAGATTAAAAGAAAAAATAGATAAACAAAATGGTTATATTTTTTCAGTTGATGGGGTGGATATAGGTGTAGTTTTTGTATCAAGTGATGATTTATATTACTATTCCTCTGTTGATATGGGAAAATTTAGTGAGCCGAAATCAGTAGCACTTTATATTGGTACTTTGGCTGTAAAACCTGAATTTCGACATCAAGGTTATGCCAGCCAGATTATTGATTTTTGTAAAAGTTTGGCAATAGAAAAGGGTATAAAGTTTTTGCGATTGGATTGTAATGGAAATGATAATTCGTTGGTTGAATTTTACAAAAAAAGAGGGTTTGAAGTGATATCACTGATGGAAAAAGAACCAGAATATTTGTTGATGGAGATGAGAATTTAATACAATATAATTTTCAACTGTCCGATTTAAGTGGACACTTCAACCGGTCACAGAATGTGACAGACTGAAATTAAAGTGAAAGGGAAAATATATCAGGGTGGTTTGATATAATTCGCCATGGGGATAATAAAAGAAGTTGCTAATGCACATATTAAAATTGTAAAGGAAAGACTTGGACACATATATACGTTAAAACCAACTTTTGAATATATAAATAATAATTCTGAACAAGTGGCTAGAATTTTTGTTGATTATGTATCGTTGTTTGATAGGTTTTTTAAATTGAAGGAAAATGAAGTTGATATTCTAAAAAATGTTGATGAAATAATAGGTGATAATCATCATAAATCAGCTGTACAGTTTAGAACTGCAGCAAGAGGGAACGAAAAGAAGATCTTGGAATTAGTACAAACGGTTTCTGACCCTGGAACAAAACAATATAAAGAGGGTATGAACCAACTTACAACAATGATGACAAACGCTTGGGATATGAAAGTTGATGGACTATCTCCAAAAGACGGAGACCCCAGATCTGATAATGTCATTTGGGGTTATGTACAAGGATCAAATTATCCTGAGATTGATGTTCATTTTGTTGCAGCTCATCTTACCGAAAGGGTTTTAACAGCTGCAATAAAAAATACATCTCTTCATAATTTAACTAAAGACAAAGATTGGTCGTTTCCAGTTTCAACTGCAATAGTTGGACTAGATGGAGTTCGAGAAATTGGAGCGGGGGGAAGGTTATTTCCTATTTGGAGAGAACCGCGACCAAATGGATTGGGATGGATTTCTGAAAATAGAATCACTGCATTTAAAAATTCGTTTTAATCCACTCCTCTATATCTTGATTTGGATCATAAATAGTCGGATTTTCGAGGGAGGTGGGGATTTTAAAATTGTTTAGGGCATTGGTAAAATTATTGTCGGAAACTTGGTGACGGTCGCCAGTCTTTAAGTTTTCTTGTCGGCGCTTGATGATCTCGTCTTTGGAAATATTTATATAAATAATTTTAAGATCGGCATTGGCAATTTTAGCTAAATCTCTCATTTTATTGCGGTTAGTGGGATTGTCGCCTAGGTTGTCATAAATAATTGATCTGTTATTTTTTAATTCAGTATTGATGATGTCTTCGCATTTTTGGGAAATATATTGCCATTTTTCGACACCATTTTTACCAGGAATAATTGGTGTATCGGCCCAAACTTCATCGAAACTAACTCGTTTTATGCCCAAAACATCGGCTATTTTTTTAGAGAGGGTGGTTTTGCCGGAAAAGGGTAAGCCGGACATGATAAAAAGTATAGAGTTCACTTTATTTTTTCTTAGATTTTGACTTTGATTTCTTTTTGATTACTCTTTTTGGTTTGACTTGACAACAGGAATCACCTTTTTTGCAGCCTTCCATCAGACCGAGAGATACACCTAATTTACAAATAAAACAGTTACAACAGCCTCCGTGTGACATATTTTTTAATTGTCCTTCAAAAATAATGGTGGGACAGTAATTAAATATAGCAAAAATTAAAAGATGTTTGATAGAATGGATTAATGAAAAACATAAATAAAATGACAAAAATCCATTTAGGTATATTAATAGTGATTTTGGCAATAGCCGGTTATGGTTACTACAAATATTGGAATGTAGCCGTAGTTAACGGTAAAGGTATCTCGCGAATTGATTTTATTAAAACTATGGAGAGAGCGGGGGGCAAGCAAACCCTAGACCAAATGGTACAAGAGACATTAATTTTGGAAGAAGGCAGAAAAAATAATATAAAAATGGATAAGACCGAAATTGATGCAGAAATCGTCAAAGTTGAAGAAAGAATAAAAGCGCAGGGACAAACTTTGGAGACAGCCTTGGTGTCATCGGGGATGACCAAAGCTGATTTGGAACGACAAATTTTGATGCAAAAAATTCAGACAACCCTAGCTGCCAATAAAACTGAAATTACTCAAGCTCAAATTGATGAGTTTATTAAAACCTATAAAACTCAATTGCCACCAAAGGCAACTAAAGATGAATTGGAAAAAATTGCTAGAGAAGAGCTGACGGTACAGGCGGCCAAAACTGCAGCGACAACTTGGGTGGCAGAACTGACCAAAAATGCAAAAGTGGTGATGAAATAAGACTATTTAAAATGACAAATATTGCAAAAGATTGGGAA
This sequence comes from Candidatus Shapirobacteria bacterium, assembly GCA_009885205.1. Taxonomy (GTDB): domain Bacteria; phylum Patescibacteriota; class Microgenomatia; order UBA12405; family UBA12405; genus UBA12158. Next base: position 4,858 of record VFLE01000018.1, read on the forward strand.
GAGTTATCGCGAGAAACTGCTTTTCAAAAATATGGGAAAAAAGTGGAGAAAGTGATGTTTAAACTGCCCGATGGTAAAGAATTGGATTATTATATTAAAAAAGAAGGACCGGCAGTGTGTGGACTGGCGTTAACGCTAGACAACAAAGTAATTTTAGCAAAACAATTTAGACCGGGGCCTAAAAAAATTGTAATGGAATTGCCCGGGGGATATGCTGATTTAAATGATAAGCCAGAAGTATCAATGGCTAGAGAATTATTGGAAGAGACAGGATATGAAGGAAAAGTCCAATTAATCACTACATGTTTAGACGATGCCTACTCGACAATGGAGCGATATTGTTTTGTAATTACTGATTGTAAAAAAGTAGCTGAGCCAAAATGGGACGAAGATGAATTTATTGATATTGAATTGGTAACAATTGATGAATTTAAAAAAATACTAAGATCTGGTCAAATGACTGATGTTGAGGTGGGTTATTTGGCATTGGACTATTTGAAATTAATGAAATAGAATCTATCAATAATGGTAAAAGTGAAAAGAGCAATTTTAAAGATAAGTGGAGAATTGTTTGGTGATCAAAATAATCATATTGATTTTCAAAAATATGATAGTGTAGCCAAACAGCTGGTAGAAATAACTAATAAAACAAAAATTCAATTGGCCATGGTGGTGGGTGGGGGAAATATTTTTCGAGGACGGGAAGCCGAAAGCAAGGTTGACCACACTGAAGCGGATTCGATGGGAATGTTGGCAACAATTATCAATGGAATAGGGCTACGTGAGGCATTGGTGCGAAACGGAATTGGGGACACACGATTGATGACGGCAGTAGCTATCCCTGGTTTTGCCGAGCCATATATTCGGGCCAAGGGCAGACATCATTTGAATAATAATCGATTGGTAATTATTGCCGGAGGATTAGGAATGCCGGGTTTTTCGACTGATTCGGCGGTGGCCCAATATGCCAGTGAGTTGCAATGTGAAATTATCTTTAAGGCGAGTACGGTAGATGGGGTGTATGATAGCGACCCGAGGGTAAATAAAAATGCTAAAAAATATATGAAAATTACCCACAAACAGGCCGTTGATGAAAAATTAAAAATTATGGATGCAACGGCGTTTACGATGTGTGAACGATCAAATATTCCAATATTTGTTTTTGATATCGACGACTTGCACCGATTGCCAGAAATTATTGCGGGCGATTATTCTTTTGGGACTTTGATTGAAGGATAAATTAAAAATCCATTGTAGAAATTGAATTAATTGCTTGGGCTGAACTTGTATATCTACAAGCTCGAAAGCCATTAACCAAATTTACGTGTTGCGAAACTTCTTCTTTGGTGAGTATTACGGCGGCAACAGTGTTTCTTGGTGCCTCAGATATTTTATATTGAACTGTACTTAAACAACAGGATTGATCTTCATTTTCAACAAACTGTTTTAATCCACCCTCTAACCTGATTGACGGAATAGAATATTCTTCTGATAATGTTTGGGCGGCATTGTAACATCGGCCACTCCCATCCCAACAAAATGTTACAACTAAAAGTCCATGTCCGTATAATTTTTCTAGATTTCCCCTATATATTTGTATTGGAGTGATAGCGTAGTCAATTTCTTTTAAATATTCTAGAAGTGTACCTAACATGCTTGGAATTTTATCATATTTTCATAAAATATGATATATTATTTGCTTATAAGATAGATTTTTCAATAATTTTTACCATACCCTGATATTTTTTGGCCTTGGTGGTACAAAAAAAGTGGCGGCAGACCTGGGGACGAGTGTCGTGGATACTACATAAATTATTTTTTAAGTAGACACAACTACCGTCGGGGTTTTTGTCTAAAATGTGTATTTTTGAATCTAGATTCATCAGTTTATATTTTCCTGACTCGAATTCCTTTTTTGAAATATTGATATAAAATAATTTGCAACAGCGACCACTAGAATTACAATGATTTGTCATATGGGTAGTATATAATTTATAGATGAAACAAACTTTAGGAATAATTACGATTTTTTTGGCATTGATTGGTTATATCCCATATCTTCGTGATACTTTCGCGGGAAAAACTAAACCTCATGTAGTCAGTTGGTTTTTATGGACAATCGTTTCATTTTTGGCATTTGGATTACAGTGGAGTAAAGGTGCGGGGGCTGGGGCATATGCTAATTTTGCCATGGGGTTAATTTGTTTAATATTGTTTGTCAAATCGTTTAAAACTGGGACAAAAAATATTGTAACTGCTGATGTTATATCTTTTGTGATGGCCGTAGTGGCAATATTTTTGTGGCTGGTTATCGACCAACCAGTGTGGTCAATAATTTTGGTGGTACTAATTGACATATTTTCGTTTGTGCCGACTTTTATTAAATCATGGGATAAACCATGGCAAGAAACTTTGTTTACTTGGGTTCTAAGCATTATTCGTCAACTTTTGGTTTTAATTTCGCTCCAAAGTTTTAATTTTGTGACCGCCCTATTCCCTCTTTATGCATTTGTCGCCAATATTCTGTTTTGTGGGGAGTTGGTTTATAGGAGAAGGGTTGTAAGAGAATAACTTATTTTTGTCTTGGCGGAGGGTACAGGAGTTGAACCTGTTAGAGATTACTCTCACTGGTTTTCGAAACCAGCGCATTACCGTCCTGCCCACCCTCCAATTTTATGTGCGCCTACCAGGAATCGGACCTGGATCAACAGTTCCGCAAACTGCTATTCTATCCATTAAACTATGGGCGCGAATCTAGTTATTATATCCTAATTTGGGCTATTTTTCTTTGTTGTGTTCCGGTTTATCTTCCAAAGGCAATCTGTCAGCAAACCATTTGGTTATTTTATCAACTAGGGTGGGTGATTCGTCTAACATTGGGATAATTTTTAAAACAATCTCTTTTATTTTTTCTTGATCTTTTTCATCGATTACCAAGGTTACTTGACGGGGAAATCGTAAATTAGTTTCAAAAGCAATAATTTGGCTGGATAATGATTTTTTAAACCAAAATCTAGTTAATTGTGTCCAATCGTAACGCAATTCACCAAAATAAATTCCACGGTTAGTTAATTTGTTGTGGACTATTCCGGGAGGAACGGTCGACAAGGCATAATACAAAAACATCACCGCAATTAACGACAAAATCAGAGGAAATTCATTTACAAAAAATAAAATTATGGAAACTAGTACCAAGATAGCAATGGCTGTAATCCAAAAATCCCTATCTTTGCGTTGAAATGACCGCTCGGGTGCATCCCACTCAAATAATACATGTTCCTCGTTTATATCTTGTAGCTTTTCAATGATGGGATCAACCTTCTTTTTTTGGTCACTCATTAATATTATCTTAGCATAAATAGGGGTGTCTTTTTGCTATAATCAGAAGCAATTGGAAGGGTGCGGCGAATGGTAAGCCACGGGTTTGCTAAACCCGCGTCAGAAATGGCATGAGGGTTCGACTCCCTCCCCTTCCGCAATCTTTCGCTGAAGCTTCAGAGTTGCATGCCTTATACTTAGAAGTATGTACTATTCGTATATTTTGTTAAGTTCAAAATCCCACATATTTTACTTTGGGTCGACGATTGACTTAAAAACAAGATATAAACTACACAACTCTGGCATGGTGCAATCGACTAAAGCCCATATGCCATGGAAATTAATTTGGTATGGAGCATTTGACTCAGAAAAACAGGCAAGGGATTTTGAACTTTATTTGAAAACTGGTTCGGGTAAGGCTTTCGCCTATAAACGGTTAGTTTCTGAAGCTTTAGCAAAAGATTTTGCTGATGGTAGAATATCCCATGGTCATACGGAGCTGTTAGCGAAGTAGACCTCCCCTTCCGCCAAATGAGACTTTTTGTTGACACAAACATTTTTCTAAGTTTTTTAGAGGCTTCAAAAGAAAATACTCGGTCTCTTGTTGAATTAAAGACTCTAATAAATGATAAAAAAGTAAAACTGGTTTTTCCTCAAATAACTCAGGAAGAATATTATAGAAACATACCCAGAATAGTATCTACTTTATGTGATGAAATTGATGGCCATCTTCCAAAAAAACCAGAAGTTGCTGTTTCTTTAAGAGAAAATAAAAAAATAACTAAAGATTTGGCAAAAGCTCACAAAAAATATTCTGTGTTGCTTAAAAACCTAAAGGAACAATACTCAAAATCAGTAGAAAGGATAAATGTTTTATATATTGAAAAATTAGTCAATAAATCTGAGAAATTTTCGGAAACTAAGGAATTGCTTGATCTAGCACAGGCAAGATGTTTCAAAGGAAACCATCCAGGTAAGAAAAATGGTGTTATTGGTGATGAAATTGAGTGGGAAATACTTTTGAAATATTGTTTTGATGATGACCTTACCATAATCTCAAACGATAAGGATTGGAGATCTACAAATATTGATGGAAAGGTTGTTTTAAATACTTTTTTAACAAGAGAGTGGGGTATGATTTCTGATAAAAAAATTATTTTAGAAACTTCTCTGGGAAAATTTATAAATTCTACTCTTAAAATCGAGAAGATCCCCTCAGAAACGATTTCAAGAGAGGAGTCTGAGTCTAGTAAAATTGGCGTGTTTACAGTCGCCAGTTCTTTTGCAACAACATCGTCTATCAACAGTAGTGTATTCTCACCCACTTTTAGCCCATCGACATTTGGAACTATACCTTATGGTAATGGAGGGGGTATAACTTTTGGGAGTATGATCCAATGTCCTAAATGCGGAAATTTTTTCTTAGATGAACAATCTGGTCAATATTTTTACATAAAAAGAATATGCCCTCTTTGTAAACAGGGTTTTTAGAGAAGTCCACAAAAAGTTGTGTTTAATAGATCACTCCTGGTACTCTCCACCTATGTTCGGGTAACTTCACTACGAAGGATAAATCCGCTTTCAGAATTTTTCAATCAATATTTTTTCCACTAAACTTCGTTCGTAAACTTGATGAATGTTTTGGTTTTCCCAGTCAATAGCTTGACGGTATTGGTCGTCGGCGTAAATGATTAAACCTAACTTTTGGGCAATTTCATGGATATTGCTGTTTTCTTTACCTTCGATTTCAAAGGTGAAATAGCTGTCAGTATATTTTGATAATTTTATTTCGGTGCCGGAATAATTAAATTCCCAGCTTTCCCAAAAATAAATCATGCCGGATTTATAACCCATGGTTTCCAATAAATCTAGAGAATTGAGAAATTGGCCGGTTTGTAATTTGACCTCGATTTCTTTGCGTTCTAAATCGTGGAAATTACCAGTTTTGATTGATATTTTTTCTTTGTCGTCACTTTTTTTAAGGCGGATGTCGGTGCCACTGCTATTTTGCCAAGTTTTGGTGATTGGGTCAAAGCCGGGAGATAAATCAATTGATAAACGGTGGTAATGATCAGCCAATTCCCCCGCTACGGACAATAATTTAAATAAATTACCAAAATCCTCTTTGCTAACTTTTCCCCTAATTTCAATTTCGGTCATATTTATTTACCAAAAAAATCTTGGGTTGTCTTGACTAGATTATCAAAGTCTTCATAACTGTGGGTGTTTTGGCTAGGATTTTTTATAAGGGAGTAATTTTTAGGCGAACTTTGTTTTAGTAATTTTTCTAATTCATCAAAACTAAATAATGGATCGAATTCATTTTGGATAAAAATAGTGGGTACAGTCAAAGTTTTTAGATAATCATCGATTGGATGACCGGCTTTAATAGCCACAGGATATGGATGGCCACAAATTATTAACTTTTTAGGATCGATTACTTTTTCGTAAATACATTTTAGGGCTAGAACCGAACCAATAGATTTACAAAAAATATAATAATCCTTTTTGCCTTCAACTAATTTAGTTAATTTTTCAGTCTCAATATTTAAATCTGCCCACTCCTCTCCGGTTTGCCAATGATCGTAATACAAAATATCACCAGTCGAAAAAGAATTGAAACTTTGTTTGACTTTTTCGATCCAAGATTTATTGTTTAAACTATTGCCTGCAAGGTAAATGATGTGCATATGGGAACATTATACATTTACTTGGTTTTGTTTAATTGAAGGAAAATTCAACTGTCCGGAATTTCCGGATAGTTGCTGATGACCACAAAAACATGTTTCTGATTTTGATGGATAGTCAAAATGCTTGATTTTTATCTCTCAAATAATAGAAGAAGAGACATGATGGCGACACCAAGGATGACCAAAAAGATTTGAGAAATAGAAGAGCGGTGATTGTCAGAATGATGACGGTGGAGCTCGGGAATAAGATCGGAGGCAGCGAGGTAGATAAAACCACCGGCAGTAATCGGTAAAATATAAGCTGAAAAATTGGAGATAGACGAGCCAATTAAAAAAGTAAAAATTATCCCAAACAGCGAAGAACTGGCAGAATAAAGATTGAGTTTAAGGGCTTGAAACAAGGATTTTCCCTGATGGGTATAAATACCAAAATCCCCTATCTCTTGGGGTATTTCGTGAATTAAAACAGCCAGGGAAGTGGCAATACCAACTGAAGGACTAACCATAAAACTACTAGCAATAACTACACCATCAATAAAATTATGAAAAACTTCACCGACCAAACTAACTGGAACGATATGCTCTGAGTGATCGTCTTGGTGATAATCAGGATTGTGACAATGATGCCAACGAATCAATTTTTCTAGGGAAAAAAATAAGAGCATTCCAAAAATAACTAGTAATGAAACTAGGAGAGAGTTGGTAATTAGATCATTGGCCTCAGGTAAAAGATGAATAAAAGCATCGCCAAGCAAACTACCAACAGCAATACTGACCAAATGAAAATTAAATCGGGAAAAAGAAGGAAGGTGGGCAATCAGAAAATAAATAGCAACGATAGAAATTAAGCTAATAATAATGACTGCCAGAAATGATGATACTAGTGGGGACATTAGGAAATAATAGCATGAATTATTTTTTATAACACTTGGCAGCGATGAAGGTGGTGATAGGGACGGCGAGGACTAGGCCAATGCTACCGACGAGGGTGCGGATGATTTCCTCGGCAATCATTTCGTAATTGATGATTTCGGAAATGGGGTGGGGGTTGCTGACAAAAATTAAAAGTAAGGGCATAGAGACACCAGCATAGGCTAAAACTAAAGTATTAACCATGGAAGTAATATGATCTTTACCAATTACCATAGCCCGGGAATAAAGATCTGTGGTTTTGGTTAGTTTGGCAGTGAGGGCCAGTTCATCGACAATGGCGGCCTGAGAAATTGTAATGTCGTCGAGTACACCCAAAGCTCCAATAATAATCCCGGCTAAAATAACACTTTGCATATTTAAGCCTTGATGATCGAGGGAAAACATCCCGGCTTCTTCGCTGGAAAAACCAGTCAAATGACCAAGATTAATAAATACCGAAGCCAAAATAGAGGTAATAATTAAAGTAATAATTGAACCGATAATGGCAATAGTGGTTTTTTTGTTAAGACCATGGGCCAAATAATAAGAAACAGGAATAATAACTATAGAAGCGATGATGGAAATGAAAATAGGATTGTCACCAGCAATAATTCGGGGTAAGATAAAAAGAAAGATAACCAAAAAAGTAAAAACCATGCCCAACATAGAAAACAAACCACGCCATTTGGCAACGACGACAATTAAAATAATAAAAATTATGGATAATAAGAGAAGGCCGTCGGTACGAACAAAGTCAGTAATAACATAACTGGAATCATTGCCAATCTGGCTAACAATAACTTTGTCGCCAAGAGAATATTTAATAATGTTGGCTAATGGTTGATCACCATTTTCGATAATAATTTTTTGATGGTCTCTGTTAGAAATCTCTAGCTCTAATTTTTGATAAAGCTGTTTTGAATCCATAACTTCGATTTGTTTCTCCTCGATAATTTTGACTATTTTTGCCTCGATGGCCTCTTGAGCCACAACAATAGAAGGAGAAATTAGGGCGAGAAACAAAAATACAACTACTTTTAGTTTTGACATAGTTGATAATAACATCTGTTTGATTATTGCCAGTTACAGCTAAATAAAATTAGTCTTTGCTAAGTTTCTGGTTTTAAAAAAGTTTATATTGACTTTGATATTCCCAGCTTTAGGTGTAAAATATCTTTTATATGGTAAAAAAGAACTCTGAAATACAAATTTTATCTGTTGTAAAAATGGAAGGGCAACCGGCTGTTGAATATTTAGAGAGAACGGATAGACAAAAAAAAGAAGAAATGTTGGGGAAGGTGGATTTAATATTGGCTAGTGCAGTACAGCATAAGACTGATGACCCGAAGAATCCCTTATTTTTAGGACAAAAGGAATATGATGATTGTTTCAAACCAAAGACAAAAACTCCATTAAACGATTTGCATAATCAATTGTATAGTACATATGACGGTAGGTATCATGAAATCAAAAGTGCTGATATTACTGTTGACAGGCAATTACCTGATGTAAAAAGGATGTCAAGTCAACAAATTGAGAATGCTGGTGTGGCTATGCAAACGCAAGAGAACGCATATGCTGGACATATAGTCAGAGCTATAGGAATAATTGATGCTGCTATAGAGAAAGGTGATATCAAAACAGCATTGATAGCCTTTAATGCCCGGCCTGACTTGGTAGAACATCAACCAACATTGTTGAGATTTGTTGATTTTTTTGATAAACAGATAAAAGATGTTAGGTTTTTGTCCGAAATATTGCCAAACTTGTGTAAAGATAATAGAAATTTATTGAGATATCTTGCTGCTCCAACTTTTTCTGAAGACACCAGAGTCCCGGAGTTGAGAAATATTGGCAAGCTAGAATATGTTGGAAGTGGAATTGTAAAATATAGGGAGACAATAGTAAAAAAGACAAAAGAAAAAAGTTCTAAAAGCACAGTTCTTAATTTATTAGAAGATGAAATAAAAGATGGCTTACAGGTAACTGCACGATGGAAAAGAGAACAATTTGATGGAGTAGATTTTTACAAAGCTTGGAGAGCAGAACAAGACAGACAACCAAAACCAAACTTTGAGGGAGAAATGATAGTTAGATTTATGGAGACTGATTTTTGCAAAGGGCAAAAGGAATATGTTTTGGATGAACTAAAAGAAAAACTGTTAATAGTTACTCTAGAAGATATAAGTGAATTCACTAAACACCCACCAGAATATAGTGGAGCACAAGAAATGATAATGGGAAATATAGCCAAACAAATAGTTTTGTTGACCGAAGATTTTGATACCAACTTGTTAAAATTGGCAACAGAGTCGTTGAAAAAAGAGAGGCCAATGTTGGGTCAGAGTTTGGAAACAAAAGTGAAGAGTGAAGTACAAAAGGTGGCGTTGGTAAAAGCAAACGAGGAAAGAATGGTGGCTGAAAAACTGGAATCTGATAAAATAACGGCACAAGAATTTCAAAAAGGACAAGAACAACAAATTTTACAAGAAAAGCAGGCACAAATCGAAAAAGAATTTGTGGGTGAGATAAAAGGCGGTAGGGTAGGTGGAATACTAAGAAATCTTTCTGAAGGCGGAGGTTTTGTAACTGACCAAGCAGATAGAGCTGATGTAGTAAATTTTTTAAGAGAGTCGTTAACTTTGGCCAAAAATAGACTGCCTGAACCGGAAGGTCGGATTGTACTTGGAATTCCGCCATTTAACAGAAATAAATATAGTAAAAGTCAAATAGAAAAAATTGATGGGGAAATATTAAACTGGTTAAATGATGGCAATAGAGAAAAGATTCAAAATGACGACACAGAGACAGTAAAACAATGGCTAAATATGCGAGTGGCGCTGGCGTATGCCAAAAGTAGATAAGTCGGGGTGAGATAATAGGCTTCCATGAAAACATTTAGGAGATTTGTTTATTTTTTGGGTGGTTATAAGCTAGAAATGGCGGTTTTTATGGTGATCAATACTGTTTCGGTAACAGTGGAATCGATGAGACCATGGACGATGAAAATGATTTTGGATAATGCCAATATTAATAATCAAACAAATGTTTATTGGTTTCTGGGAGTGTTGGGAGTGGTAGTAGTTGGAGGAAATTTTATTAATTCACTAAATTTATTTTTGGCGGATAAAATTAAAATCCCATTATCAAAACACATTCGAGAAACAGTATTTAAAAAGATTTTGGACTTGGATTTTGCCTATCATGTGGATAAAAATACCGGGTCGTTAATCTCGGCCTTTAAACGAGGAGATGGGGCTGTAGATCAAATTTTTGGGGCAGTTTTCCAGGAAATTTACTGGACGATAATTTATATTGTCATTGCCTTTGGTTTTTTGGTAAAAGTTAATGTCTCGATTGGCTTGGCATTGCTGGCGTTATTTTTGATTAATATGGTTTTGATTTTTTGGTTAATACGGAAAAATTTGAGTAAACGAGTAGCGTTTAATAAGTCTGAAGATGAGATATCGGGAATAATTACTGACACGATGATTAACTACGATACGGTTAAGTATTTTGCGGCGGAAAAGAAAGAACAAAAACGACTATCAAATAAATTTGTGGAGTGGAGTAAAAATGTATGGGATTATTCTAATACCTTTCGGTTAGTCGATATCACGATTGGGACAGTGTCGGCAGTAGGGATGTTGATAATGTTATATATCGCTGTGTCGGGATTAAACAAAGGACTAACGATTGGTGACGTGGTACTGGTGTCGGGGTTTGTGACCTCAATTCATTTTCAATTTTTTCATTTATTTTCTCAAATTAGAAATATAGCTAAACACGCGGTTGATTTGGAAACTTATTTGGGGATTTTGGACAATGAAACGACAGTTAAAGAAGCGAGTATACCCAAAAAGATAGCCAAAACAATGGGTAAAATTGAATTTAGAAATATTGGATTTGTGTATCCTAAAAATAAGGAGAAGATTTTGGATGGAATAAATTTGACAATTAAAGCAGGAAGCAAGGTGGCGTTTGTGGGGCGATCAGGTGCCGGGAAGACAACTTTGGTCAAATTGTTATTGCGATTTTATGACCCAAGTAAGGGGTTGGTATTAATTGACGGAATAGATATCAAAAAAATCCAGAAGGCAGATTTGCGATCAATGATTGCAGTAGTACCCCAAGAACCGGTACTGTTTAATAACACAATTAAATTTAATTTGGCCTATGGTAGGGAAGAAGCAACGATGGCAGAAATTGAAAACTCGGCCAGACAGGCTAATATTTTGGAATTTATAGAAAAATTACCAAATGGTTGGGAAACTGAGGTGGGTGAGCGAGGGATAAAATTGTCGGGGGGACAAAAACAAAGATTGGCCATTGCTAGAGCTCTATTGACTGATCCAAAAGTTTTGGTATTTGATGAAGCAACTTCTAATTTAGATTCGGAATCGGAAAAACAAATACAAATGGCACTAGAAGTGGTGTCAAAAACCAGAACGGTAATTATTGTGGCCCATCGTTTTTCGACAGTGCGGGATGCTGATAGCATTGTGGTGTTATCAGCGGGAACGATTATAGAGACAGGAAAACATGATCAATTGATTAAACAAGGTGGAGTATACGAAAAATTGTGGAATTTGCAGACGAAGGGGAAAGATGGAGTTGATAGATTAATATAAAAATTAATTCTTATCAGCCGTTTCGTAGGCAGTACATCCTTGTTTCAAAGCCGCCTTAAGTAAATTATTACGACTATCTGTATAACTCTCTCGATTAATAACATCTATTAGGGTTTCAAAATAAGGTTTTAATCGACAACCAATTTCGGCACATGCAGGATCGGTGCAACCAATAGTAAAAGTTTTTCCATTTTCTGCTTTTGCTGTATTCATATGTATTATTATACCTAATTTAGGGCATTTTGCCTATAAAACAATATGTTATTGATTTGAGGTAAAATATTATTTGTGAAGAAAGTTATTTTATTTTTAATTTTGTTTTTAGTAGTTGGAATTGGAAACGTATCGGCAGCAGATAAATCGTATAGTATAGATAGTGTAAACATAGGGGCAACGGTGAGTAGCGAAGGGTCGATGAACGTGGTGGAAGAGAGAGAATATGATTTTAATGGTAGCTATACTTTTGCTTATCAATATATAAATAAAACTGGGGAAAGACAGGAAAAATATAATTTATCTAACTTTAAAGTTTGTGATGAGAAATGGTGCTACCTAAAGCTTTTTAAAATTGGTGATGCCGATACAATTAAGCCGATTAATAGTTTTTATGTAATTGAGGAACCGTCTCGTTATTATATTAAGTGGTTTTATAGGGCCAATAGTGTAACTAAAAATTTTAAATTAAGTTACAAAGTCGATAATGCGGTGACTTTACATAAAGACGTAGCCGAGATTTATTGGAAATGGATTGGGGATGATTGGGATATTTCACAAGATGAGGTAGATGTAAAAGTTGATTTGCCAAAAGGGATTAATGGAGAAGAAATTAAAGCGTGGGGGCATGGACCGCTTGAGGGAAAAGTGTCGATCTCAAACCAAAATAATATAAATTTTAATGTTAATAAATTACCATCTAAAACTTTTTTTGAGGGAAGAATAATAATACCCAAAAATATTTTTTATAAGGGAGTGATGGGTAATTTAACTAAAGAAGAAATAATAAATCAAGAAAATAAATATATCGAAGAAACTATTGCCAAAATAAAAATGAGATCAAATATGGGTAATGGTTTGGCAATAATTTCAATATTGCTGTTTTTGTGGTCGACAAAAATATTTGTCAAAAGATTTAAAGAATTTTGGAAATACCAAAAAGAAAACAAACTGCCACAAGTGACGGCGTCGGGGCGAATTTGGGAACCACCATCGGACATTGATCCGGCCCAAGTCGAACAACTGATGACGGTAACAGATACGTTGACACCCAAGGCATTTACGGCGACAATTTTGTCGCTAGTACAAGATAGATTTTATAAAATGACGAGAAGTGATCAAAAAATGGGATTTTTGTTTAAAAAATATGAATACTACTTGGAAAAACTTCAAACACCAAACTTCAAACTTCAAAGTGGAATACAGAAAAAAATTATTGATTTTTTAAATAAAATTGATAAAGAAAAAATTAGTTTGAAGGAAATATCAGACTGGTGTAAAAAACACCAATCGACTAGTTATAAATTTTTTAAAGATTTAAAAGAAATAACCATAAAAGAAAATTTAAGTGAGGGATATTTTGACAAGAAAGCCAACAAATTGAATAAAAGTCTGAGGACTATAGCTGGATTGATTTTGTTGGAAACAGTCCAGTTTTTTTTAATAGTTATATCAGCTTCTTTGAAGGCTAATACTTGGCTAATTATGTTGCAGTTATGGCTAATACCAATAAATATTTTGTTTTTGATAACAGTGGGAATATTGAAATTTCATGGAGAAAAAAGGACGGAAAAAGGTAATTTGGAAGCGGCCAAATGGATAGCTTTTAAAAAACATTTGAAGGAATATAAACAGACGGTTAATTATCCAATTGATTCGATAATTTTGTGGGAGAAATATTTGGTTTACGGGACAGTGTTGGGGATTTCGGCTAAGGCATTGGCGGCATTGCCGGTTAAGTTTAGTAATGTTGATCAGTCGATGGGGGTGATGTATTGGGGGGGAAGTAATTTTAGTGGAGGTGATTTTTCTGGTATAAGTGGGGCA
>VFLE01000044.1 GCA_009885205.1 Candidatus Shapirobacteria bacterium
CAAAAACAATAAAAAAAAAAAAACTAAAATTTTAAATTTTAACCTTCTTCAATAAAAATAAGAATTTTTGTAGAGTTTGCCTCCGTCCTCAAAAAGTCAGAGCAGAGCACCGAGAGAAAAAAACTCAGAGCTCTCTCGGAGTCCGGAGCAAGCGTTGCTTTCTCTTTGCATAGTAAAGGTATGGTTACCAATTGCACAGTTGGACTGAAATATACTGTAATTATGCAAATATACCTTATTCCGTACGTAGCTAATATATACGTAAATTCCCTATGGAAACTACGGAGAACTCTACTCCCTGCCTACGTACAATCTAGAAATTACGTATATTTATCTTAGTATGTTCGTATAGTGAACGACATTATAATTAAAGTCTACCATCTAGCTTTCTACGTAGAAACTACTTGTAGTTCCTATGGAATACGCTTACAAGAAATACGATATACGACCAAAACTTTACGGACTCTTGCGCGTGCAGTTTCAAAATGTAGAGTTGCAGATATTTTAGATTGCAAAATTCCAGAAATATGAATAATTATAAATATAAAAAAATAATAAAATTGAATGTTTAAATTAAAATTCAAAATTTATTATTGTATTTAAAATTTAAATAAAATATTTTTAACAACATGTATATTAACCTTAAGGTACATCAAGGTTATCAATGTGTTGACATTTAACCTATGTCTTTTATTTGAGACAATTAACCCCATCGAACTAAAGACGCGTTCAGATGCTGCACTAGTAGCTTGAATACAAAAGATTCTACTGCTATATTTTGAGATATATGGCTGAATATGAGTATGATCTTTGTGATATGATAACACGTTGTACATTTTGCCCATTTTATCTTTGATGTAGCTTTCCAAACCATAGCGGTAGTTGATCAACTCGTTCCTAATTTGTCGTTGAATAAAATCCTTATCTTTGTTTAAAATTTCATCATGGATATTTTCATTATTCTCTTCAGTATTTACCATGAGTTCTAATTTCAACTTTTTTATTGCATTTTCGTGATGACTAAAATAATCACCATCATCACTATCATCTGAACTAACATCATCTATACAATCTGTAATATCTATGGTTTTTTCTTTCTGATTTTTTAATTCACTTGACCTCCTGAACATTGCATCTGCAACCATATCTTCTTCTAATTTCTTCCATGTATCTTCTGTAGCGTGACGAGAAAACAAAGGATCTAATGCTTCTGCATACAAGTACTCTTTTTTCATTTCATTTCTACTAGAACCCCACCTCTTTTTAAAATCTAACTGGACAAACTGGTGTAATTCAGTTACAAGAGATTTAATATTTTCTGAGTAGGTATTGTATTCTTCTGACAGCATTACATTACCAAATATAACATCAATATTACATCTTAATTCATCAATTTTAGAAGGAACTGCAGATAATGTTACATATTTTGATCCCTCTAAAAATTTCTGTGTATTAGCAAACGGTTCTAACAATTGAACTAATAATTCCATAGAAAACCAATCATCATTAGTAAAATCTTGTCTATTTTTCTCCATAATATCATACAGTAAATCATCATCTTCGGTTAACGTTGTTGACCTGTTATTCTTTTCCCTTTCAAACCTTCTTTCAACGATTTCTTGTAACTGATATTTAATAATTGCTTGTTTGAAGTGTAACACCCTCTTCAACATTCGATATGTGGACCACCACCTGGTGATAACGTCTTCGAGGAACGATAAAAAAGTTATATTAAGTTCTTCACAAATTTTCTTTATTTTCTTAAATGAAGCGGGACTGCAATTGAAGTATCTAACCCAAGCTTTGCTTTTCTTATAAACATCTTTGAAGGAAGGACAATTTATAGCTGCACCTAGAAAATAATAAAAGTAAGAAGTAAGTGAATTTTCACTATTATATATATATAATTTTTACCAGAAATTAGTTCTAAAACGTGATCTACACATGGAAACCACTCCATAGGTAAAACTTTGTCACTTTAATCAAATTAATATTAAAAATTAAAATATTAAAAAACATATAAAATTGAAACCCAGCATTTCTTTCATTTGCAGCAGTATCTGTAGTATTACCAACAATTTGACGAACTTGCACAGGATCTGTCAGATCAATGTTATAGTCCAATAAAGTATTTTGAATTTGATCTGCAATGAAAACACCTGTATGCTTTTCTGTAACCTCAGTTAGCCCAAGACAAACCACATTCAATTTTCCATCTTTGATATAATGACCTTATATTGTAATATTGTAATATTTATGAAGTTAATATGTTAATATAAACATTGCCTGTAATTGTATCGATATTGTAGTCATTGTTTGATTTCCCCCCGTCATGAGTTATGGCAATAGGTATATCTTTTATATCTGTACATATGGTTTTTTGAGTTGCTGTTTCAAGTTCAAGCATTCTATTTTTAACAGTCTTATAACATGGTAGAGATACATTTGGATTCTTTCGTACAAATGATATTAATTCAGAAAATTCTTTTAGCTCCAGAATATTAAATGATATATTAGCTGCTAGCATAAAAGAAATAAAATAGTCCACCATATGCGTGGACGGATTATTATTATTATCCTTAATTAGGAAGTTTCTAATACCCTGTTGGACTATGTTTTTCTCGCTAGTATTAATACCTGACGATAGTTTTTGAATTTCTTCTTCTAATGCATTCTTATGTTGATGTTGTGCAATATCCTTATGCTTATTATTAATATGATTTGAAAGGTTTGAATGACTTTTTCTAGAATATGGAACTTTACAATAATTGCAAATTGCAAAATGCTGTAATCTATTGTTTGTAAAGATTTTAAAATGGTCCCAAACATTTGATGGATTAATTGAACTTTTTCGCTTCTTTTCTAAAATCCAAGTGGAGGGTTCATCAATTTGTTCAACTGCTAAATGCTGTTTATTAAACATTTCAAGGAATTCTTTACTCATATTTATATATTACACCAAATGTTAAAGATAAGTATATGTTATATGTGCTGAAAAGATGAAGCCCAACGCCAAGTAAACTATATAATTTAATATTTAATATAATTATAATTATTATTCATCATTTATCATTTTATTTAAAAATTTTAAGATTATTTTAGAGATTTATTAGTAAATTTTTCTCTTTTTGTTTATCCCCTGCTGTCATAGAGTGAAATAACAAAAATACAATAATATCCCTCTGAGACAAGAGTGGGCCCAAAGTGACCTAGACCCCTTAGACATGAAAACACGTGCAAAAGATTCCTCTCGTCGAGACGAATTGAATCACATTATTTAAAATTTAAAATAAGATCGTTTTGCAAGTAAATTTTGAACCTCCGTCACAATTTTTTGCTCCGTATAAATAGGCAGAGCAGACTCCGGAGCACAGAGCTCCGAGGGAGCTCTGTCGGAGCAACTCTGACGGAGCCGAACTCTACTACGAAGCTCTGCCTATTTATACGGAGCAAAAAATTGTGACGGAGGTTCAAAATTTAC
>VFLE01000186.1 GCA_009885205.1 Candidatus Shapirobacteria bacterium
TGAGAAAACATATTTGCCAATATAAAAAAACAAAAAAATGTAAGTGATGTTTTTTTTAACATATCAAAATGAGATTTAGTTACTTGCTTTATTTTTTAGTCTTTTCACTTCCTGAAAACTCAAAACTCCATACGAACCAATAAATCCCCCTGTGGCTCGTAATTCCATTTCATTTTGCAGCAACACCAAATACTCTCGCCTTTTTCCATCTAGTCCCAAAATTTCGGGCAAAACACCCACTATTTGTCTCAGTTTTCCCACCAGGTCTACATTTTTTGAAATCAAATCTGTTGTTTCGTTTATTTTTGGTTTCCATCGTCCTGGTATCCATTTTTTTACCCCCGCCAGTCTCGCCTCAACCACCCCTATTTCTGTCTCTACCTCTAGCAATTTAGTTGAAACTATTAATAATTCAGTCTTAAAATCAATCGTCTTTTCTTCAAAAACAGCTCCATTTATTTTTTCCATCGAATCAGCCAATGCACACAACTTTGTTTCTATTTCCAACACGTTTCTCGAGATTTTAACCACTTCACCCAATTTAGTTTTCTCCCAAAACCAGGCCACATTTTCATTTGTTTTCTGTTTTTTTTCAATTATTTTTTTGGCCTCAACTATCTTTCTTTCTTTTAGTAATTTTATCGGCTCATCCAAACCCATTACCACTTCTACCACCCCCCACAAAAAGTAAGAAAAAAACAGACCGATAAACAAAACAATAATCCCCAAACCCACCCCCACCTTTCCCCAAGGAAATGGTGTTTTTACTTTTGGTTCAATCTTAATTTTATCTTTTTCTTTCTCTTCTTCTTGAAGTTTTAAGTTTGAAGTTTGAAGTTTAATTTCCTCTTGCTCCTCCATCCCGTCCTCTTCCACAACCACCTCTTTTTCTTTTATTTCTTCTTCTTTCTTCTCTTCTTCTTGAAGTTTTAAGTTTGCCTGCCCGCCGTGGTGGGAAGTTTTAAGTTTAATTTCCTCTTTCTCTTCTTTTTTTTCTTCCTCGATTTCTGTTTGAAGTTTGAAGTTTGAAGTTTGAAGTTTAGTTTCCCTTTCATCTTCCTCCTCCACTTCCACCTTCATCCCCATTCTCTCCTCTCTGTTTTCTTCTTTTTTGATGTTTGATGTTTGAAGTTTGAAGTTTTCTTTATTTTGAATTTTCCCCCTCCTCCCCTCTTCATCCACCCTCGCCACCGCCTCCTCTACCACTTCTTTTATTCCCTCTTTAAATTCCACCACCGGCCTCCACCGGAGTGCCCTCGCACTACTCTCAAATTCCTCTTCTGTTTGAAATTTTAAGTTTTGATGTTGAAGTTTTTCCCCAATTTCCCGTATCTCCACCTTTGTCATCTTTGCCAAATCAATCAAACAAGTTGCTACTTCTTTCGAATCAATTTCTTTTCCTGCCACCCCAAATGTTTTCCCTCCCGTACCCGACATTATTACCGCTCTCATTATCGCTTCCACCGCATCATCTACCGCCAACAATCGAAAATTATCCCCATATTTAGGTAAAATCAAATTTTTATTTCTCGCCGCCAAGTCCACCGCCTCCGGGAACCACCAATCTGTATCCATCCCTACTCCATAAACATTATGCAAAATCACTATCCTGACATCTAAACCATTTTCTTGTTTGAAGTTTGAAGTTTGAAGTTTTGTGTTTATTTCTACCCTACAAATTTTCACCCCTTTCTCCATCATCTCCTCGTATCTCTTTTCTCCACCACCAAAATCAAAAAAATATAGTGGCCTACCTACTTCCTCGTCATCCCAAACCACAAATATCCCCCGTGATACCAACAATTCCCCCAATCTCTTGGCCACAAAATTATTACTTCCAAAAATTACTGCCTTGGGTGCCTCAACTACCATATCTCTATTCTAGCCGATTTTGCAAAAAACTCTTGCGGTAAACTTTCGGTTATTACGCGGTTATTATTGTCAATTTACGTTGGTACGCCCTTAAACTGTATCAAGGGATGTGAAAAATAGAGAATATGTACATACTAGAGACAGGTGAATACATCAAAATCACAAACAGGTAGAGACGTGATTAATCACGTCTCTACAAAAATAAAATAAAACAAAAAATCTATCTTTTACTTTTTTTCCACAAGAACACTCCCATCAACATCATCGCCACTGCTTCACTCCCCACCGTTACTCCCGCCGCCCCCATCATTCCCAAATGGGGGATTGCCCACAAGTTACCTATAAAATTAAAAATCAAAACAATCAAACCCACCGCCGCCATTTCTTTCTGTCCGTTTTTCGATATCAGCGAAAATCCCATCAAATGACCTAAATACGAGAAGAATACGGCAAAAATCAATAGTCTCAATACTGGCACTGAGCCGACAAAATCCCTTCCTCCCAGCATCTCTATTATATTGGTGGCAAAAATTTGTATTACCCCAATTATTCCTGTCGAGGCAACTATCATCATTAACAATGATTTGCCAAATAATATTTTTTTACCTTTCGTTTTTGACGACAATATAGGGAAAATACTATTCATCAAATAATATGCCGGGGCCAACAGTGAACCATAAATTTTATATGACAATCCATACATAGCAACTTCACTTTTTCCCAAAAACCTCGAAATCATAGTTGCATCAATTGCCCTGTCATAGGCGGTAAACAACAACAAATACAAACCCATCGGCCAACTTATTTTTAACAATTTAATTATTATTTTTTTATCAATTAATTTAAAATCAAAATAATTTTGCAGTCTAAATATTCCCAATATTAGTGTCAATATTCGCGCCAACAAATACAAACAAAACACCCCTATCAACCCCAAATTGTTTCCCCAGTAATAAAATCCCACCAAAAAAACCGTGGGGAACAAAATTTCTACTACCACTTTTTCCGCCATTTTTTGCCTTGTTTGCCACACAATTTCCAGTGACCCGGCCACCGACGTCAACAAAATCATCACAAACGCCACCACTGCCGCCATTCGCACCTCAACCAAATCCGACCAATTGTAAATAAAAATTACTCCCAGTCCAAAACTAACCACTGCCAAAAATATCCTCAACACCGCCATATTTGTCCAAATATTTACCTTGCCGCCTTTGTCCGCCGTAGCCTTGGCGAAGGCGGATTCCCGAACTCCAATTATTTTACTTCCAAAATCCGCCAATGTATCAAAAAAAATCAACAACGAGGTAATTAAAATAAAATCACCATAAACCTTAATTCCCAAACCTCGAGTTAACAATCCAGTTGTCAGTAACGATATCCCCACCATCACCATCTTTCCCAAAATCTGCACCAGTGTATTTAATAGGGGAATCTTCAACATAAATTATTATATCTTAAATTTATGTACGGGCGGATTCCTATATCCGCCTTTTTTTGATTCTCATACCATTCCCAACACCACACATAATAACCAAATGTTCTGTGGCAGTGTCAGCCAATAATGATCCACCATCCCAGTAACTAAAATTATTCCCAAAGTGATTAGATTTTTTTTATTTTTTATTTGAAGTTTGAAGTTTAAAGTTTGAAGTTTAATTAATATTAATATCCCCACTATTCCAAACTCAGTAATAATTAAGATGATGATATTATGAACCGGTTGCAACCAAAACACCCCACTATTACGTTGATATTCTGGTAATCTCACCAAAAAATTACCCGCGCCTACTCCAAATAGGGGATTATCTCCAATCATTTTTATACTCGCCACCATCAACCCCCCTCGTTTACTCATTCCCTCACTATCCCACCCACCCACAAAATCCGAAATTCGATAATTATTCGAAATCAAGCTAAAAATCAAAATAATTACCCCTCCAAAAATCAATATAGTCCCCATGATTTTATGTAAGGGCGGACCGATGTGTCCGCCCCTTATTGCATATAAAAATAAAATTACCAACAACATCCCCACCACTCTGCTTCCCGCCAAAATTATCCCCAATATTCCACAAAACACCACCATCCAATATTGTATTCTTTTTAATTTGATGTTTGATGTTTGATGTTTGATGTTTTGATATCTCATATATACAATCAGAGATATCAACATAAATCCCGCCAAACTATTTGGATGTGAAAATGTCCCATAAGCCCGTATCAAACCTTCACCCAAATACGAAATCTGTGCCACCCCAATACTAATGTAACTAAATCTTCTTTCCCCCAACCAATAAAAAATCCCATTAATCGACCCACCATTTATTACCTGTGCCAATCCCAACAAACTTTCGCCTACAATCCAAAAGGGCAACACCATCATCAACATCTCCTTAAACAATTTTTTGTTATTTAAAATAAATTTAAACGTAATTATCCATTGAAATATTCGTATCCATCTATATCCCGCCTCCCAATGATTCTGAGCTACAAAAATATTGATTAGGATAAAAATAAAAACGATTAAATAATTTAATAGATTTTTTGACTTTTTTGTTTGAAGTTTGAAGTTTGAAGTTTGAAGTTTTAACATCATCCCCACCCACAAAATATCCAAAAAATACAACGTTGGGGACAAATAATCAACTCTCAATCCCATCACGTGACTCCACTCTGGCCAAAAATGCCATCCCAATTGCGTTGGTATAAACAACAACCACAAAAAAACTAGAAATCTACTCACACCATATCCTAGCATAAATTACAAAAAACAAATCTACAATTTCCAAAATAATTTGTATTTTGATATTTGTAATTTGGAATTTGTTTGGAACTTGTCAATTTGGAAATTGGAAATTATTCTTTTATCTTGATGACAAGATGTCTCATTTCTCCCTCACCTTCTGATTCACTGGTAATTCCCTCAATCTCTTGTATCGCCATATGGCACAATCGGCGTTCATACGAACTCATTGACATCATTTCTACTGGTTGACCAGTTGTCAACACTTTTTGGGCCAAATCTTTAGCCATTTCTTGTAATCTAGTTTTTTGTTCTTCTCGATAATTATTAATATCTAGCAACACCCGCACCCATTCTCCAAATTTAACCTTAACCATCAACGATAACACTAATTGTATCGCCGCCAAGTTTCTTCCCCTTAGTCCAATCAATGCTCCCGGTCGAGAAACGGTCAAAGACACCAAAACTTGATTTTCTTCACCTTCCACATCTTCCACAAAAGCATTTTCCACCTCATGATTTAGTTTTTCTAGCAAATCACAAGTAATTTCGAGAATTATTTTGTTTCTATCTTTATTATCCATGTGGCTATTCTAGCACAAAAAATCTCAATTTAAATTAAAGGTTTTTAAAGTTTTAAGTTTTAAGTTTTAAGTTTTTATTTTGCTTTATTCGCCATTAATTGTTGACCCAACATTACCGCACTGTTTACAAACCAGTACAACAACATTCCCACAGAGAAACTCCAACCAATAAACACTGTCATTGCCGGCATCATATACAATGATTGTGTTCTCATCATCGACATCATATCATCCTCCTTGTCTTTAGTTTCTTTAATTATTTTTTCATCAGTTTTGATGGCGGGCATCATCAATTTACTCGAAAAATATTGCAATAAAGCCGAACCTAATAACAAAATCCCCACCAAAATCCAATTAAAAGAATATCCTACTCCAAAAAGTTTAGCTGGGGTTGTAGCCAAATCCATTCCCATAAAATCTTGATTAAATTTAAAATTTTCTGCCACCTTTACCGCCGGAATCAAATGAGAATTTAAATCAGCCAATTTATTTTTACCCTCCATTACTCCCAAAACCAAATTAAAAGCCGAGAAAAATATAATCAATACCGCCACTTGCAATAAATTTGGCAAACAACCGGACAGGGGATTAATTCCCTCCTCTTTATAAAAATCCATTTGCGCCTTAGCTAGACCTTCTTTATCTTTACCATATTTTTCTTGTAGTTTTTTCAATCGTGGTTGTAGCTCTGTCATTTTTTTAGCCGACTTTAAGCTTGGCCATATTATGGGAAATAAAATTAATTTAATTAATATTGTTACCGTTATCACCGACCACCCCAAATTCCCAAACAATCCATAAAACCACATCAGCGCATTAACAAAAGGGGAGATAAAAACATTCATATTTTAAATAAATTTTTCAATTTTCAAAATTCAATTTTCAATGAATTTCTAAATTATAAATTTCAATATTAATTGATAATTGTAAATTGTTAATTGTAAATCAAATTAACAGTCTGTTATTTTACCAAATCTACACCACCTTTATTCCACGGATTACAACGCAACACTCTCCAACCTCCCATTATCAACCCTTTTATCACCCCGTATTTATCAACAGCCTGATAAGTATAATCGCTACAACTAGGGAAAAACCGGCAATTATAGCCTTTCGAAATATATTTTTTATAAACCACCAACAATTTCATCACCAATTTTTTCATAAGGTTTTTTAACTACCAACACCATTCTAATTCCCTCCGGCAGCTTTTCTAAATTTTTTCTTATCACCTCATAAGCCAACCTTTTCATTCTGTTCCTGTCTACCGCCAATTTCGCCACCTTCTTCGACACAATCACTAAAAATTTTCTATCAGTGTCAGTTTTAATAACTTTTCTCATCCAAAAATCCGTATGCAAATATCTCCCGTCCTTTAACACTTCTTTGATCTCCGTCTCACGTGAAATTCGATTAATTTTCTTTAGCACAATTATATTTTATCAATAAATATACAAATAAAATTAAACCCCCTCTTTAATCAAAGAGGGGGTAGGCATGCCCGGCAACTGCTCGGGGGGTGATTTTGTTTTATAGCTTAGTTTCCTCTGCTTTTGCCCTATCGTGCAAATCTTTTACATATTTTTGATAAGCATCTTCTTTAGTATCAATTAGTTTTTGAAGTGAGTCAATTATTCCTTCAACTGATTTCTTTTCTCCTATTCGTATTATTGCCTCACATGCCAATCTTTCATCAGGATCAACAAATCCTGCCAATCGTACCAACATTAACGCCTCTTTAACTTGCTCTTCACTAGCATAGACATCTATTATTTTTTGATCCATATATTTATTTTGTTTTTATTAATTTGTCGAGCCCTGGAGCTAGCCAAGAAGTAGGAAAAGGTATCAACCCCAAAGCCACTTTCAACCCACCCTTAAAAGTAAGTGCTTTGTTTTTATTCCTTATCCCTTCGGTCATTTCACTTAAACCAGCAAACGTTATCAACACATCAGCTGCACTATGTGTCGGAGTTGCAAATACCGACGCAATTTTCACCAACTTTGGATCAGACGCTATAATTTTCGACGCTTCAACATAATGACCATTTTGCAGAGCAACCTTCACACTCATCGAAACATTAACAAGCTCATCCCAAAATTTCTCTGTAGCACCCCTTACAGTATTGTCGTATCTTGTTTTAGCATTATTTTCGACAGGTTGCTCTTGTTCACCTATCGTTTTATCATCATCGTTTCTATAAAATACACTTTGTTTTTTAAATTCACTTAAATCAACTACTTCTTCTACTACTAAATCGTTTCCTTGAACAGGAGAACTATTAATATCATGTAAGTGTTCAGAAACAAATTCATCAGCGACCGACAACCAAGATAATGATCTAATTAAATGGATTCGTTCTTCAGGGTTTAGCTTACTTGTTTTACCAGCAAAACCAACATTTTTCACAACTCCAGTCGCAACATTTTTCCAAAGTTGATCACTATTACCAGATTTCCATATTTCATACCAATTTTTGGTGTCCTCGTTTTCATCCAAATATACCCTAAATCTTTTATACAAATCTTGAATTACTTCATGTTTGGTATGAAAAGTTTCCGCCAATATTTCTCTTGTCTGCTGAGCAAATCCTATTACATAACCAACTTGTGGTTCAGCCTTAACCATTTCTCTTTGTATGTTAATTTGAAGGGCATTAGTCGCCTCACGTACAACACCTAAACTCATAAAACTATTTTAACATCTATACTGTCAACTTTTTTCTTCCGGCTGCTCGACGACGTTTAATTGTTTTTCTTCCCAAAAATGTTGCCATTCTCTTTAAAAATCCATGAACTCGTGCTCTTTTTTTCTTTTTTGGTTGATATGTTCCTTTTGCTTTCATAGCTCTGATTTTATCACACCAATTAAATATTTACTTCATCCAATCGCCCAAAACTGCATTTACAGCCGCCAATTTACCACCAGATTTTTGAGCTACCATTTCCCTAACTACGTTTGATGTCCCTGGATAACTAGTTCCAACAGGTAAAGTTGAATCAAAAAACAGTCGTCCAATAATATCTTTTGGTGTTAAACAAGCCAATCCTTCACCTAAAACCAAAGAAAAATCATACAAAAATTTATTTAAATCTTCAGGCTTAACACCCAAAGCAGTCACCTCGCTAAAAATAGTCTCCTTGTTTTTTATTTTTACCATACCAGAAGAAATCGCTAAATCCTTCATTCCTTGACTGACAGGATCAAGTTTAAATTTATCATTAGAAATATAGTCCCCAGCTTTAAACCAGTCTTCCAAAATTGATATGCCAACACCTAATCTATTTACATTGTTTTTCATTGTTTCTGGATCTAAAAAAGTTTTTAAATCAGGAACAAGTTTATCTAAAATCGTTGGCAATGATTTTGCTAATTCTGGATTATTAACTTCTGTTTTATTGAAAAATGTTGCCAAAGCATATGCTCTTCGTTTTTTTTCTAATTCATAAGCCCCTCTTGCATCTTGTATTGTCATATCCAACATATTATCACCTTTTTGGGGATAATGGTAAATATCGGGTGCTAAAAAGTGACTATTTAGTGTAAACTTCCTTCATTTGTTTATTCTATTTATCTATGACACATAAAAATGTCCTGTTTGTAACTCA
>VFLE01000184.1 GCA_009885205.1 Candidatus Shapirobacteria bacterium
GCTGGAATTAAAGTAGATAATTACTACGCAAGTGAGATAGATAAATATGCTATCCAAGTAACAATGAAAAACTATCCAAATACTATTCAGTTGGGTAGTGTTACAAATTGGATGAATTGGGATATTGATTTTAGTACTATTGATTTAGTTATTGGAGGAAGTCCTTGTCAAGGATTTAGTTTTGCAGGTAAACAATTAAACTTTGATGATGAAAGAAGCAAATTATTCTTTGAGTTTTCAGATATACTAAATCATATAAAATTACTTAATCCTAATGTAAAATTCTTATTGGAAAATGTTAGAATAAAACAAGAGTATCAAGATGTAATATCTGAACATTTAGGAGTAAATCCAATAGTTATAAATAGCTCTTTAGTTTCTGCTCAAAATAGATTGAGATATTACTGGACTAATATAAAAAATGTAGAGCAACCAACAGATAAAAAATTAGTATTGTCTGATATTTTGCAAGACTTAGTAGAAGATAAGTACTATTTAAG
This sequence comes from Candidatus Shapirobacteria bacterium, assembly GCA_009885205.1. Lineage (GTDB taxonomy): Bacteria > Patescibacteriota > Microgenomatia > UBA12405 > UBA12405 > UBA12158. The sequence continues at coordinate 501 of VFLE01000184.1, forward strand.
TTTTGAAGCGATAGACTATATGAATAGATTGAGAAATGGAAAGCAAAGATGGGAATACCATAAAAGCAATCTAAACCGAAAAGCCGCTTGTCTTACAGCAAATATGTATAAAGGAGTGACTTATGGAGTTATAAGATACGACAAGTGTCAAAAGATAGCGACATTGGACATGAAGGGAAATGACAATATTAAAAGGGTTTATGATGATTTTGGTAAAAGTCCTTGCTTGACAACCGTAACTGGAGGAAATCATCAGGCAAAGGTTTTTGATTACGAAAGAGAATTTGCAAGAAAACTAACCCCATTAGAGTGTGAAAGATTACAAACATTTCCTGATAACTATACTGAAGGAATAAGCAATACCCAACGATATAAATCTTTAGGTAACTCTTGGACAATAGATGTAATTACACACATATTTAAAAATATACAATAATGCTTGAATCAGCTAGACAAACTGCTATTAAGAAAAAAATAGAATCTGATGGATGGATTGTTATAAAATTAATAAAAACATCTATGAATGGAATACCTGATTTAATGTGTCTTAAAGATGGAGATGTTAAGTTTATCGAAGTCAAGCAACCTAAAGGGGTTCTATCGCCAATACAATCTCACGTAATAAATACCCTCCGTACAAACGGATTTGATGTAGAAATATGGACAAATTATAAAGAAGATTATGAAAGAA
>VFLE01000022.1 GCA_009885205.1 Candidatus Shapirobacteria bacterium
CGGTGCACTAATCGGTCTATACCTTCCGATAAGCGTCCACGGCTGTCTTCAGCTCGTAGATAGTCAGCCACTTCGTCGGTGAGGGTTACTTTGTATTGTTTGGTAGCCATGTTGTTTCTCCTTGTTGGTGTGCCCTGACGGGCGGAACGCTTTGCTGTTTTGGATTTTAATCTAAAACTGCTTACTGCTCGATAATTATAGGCTGTTTAGTGGTCGTGTCAAGGCTTTTGTGTGCCTGCTTAGTCCCACATGTAGACCTGATTAGGCCTCTCAATGGGTCTGTATAGCCTGCGTTATTTCCACTTATTCTCCATTATTCATAGTTATTTGGCTCAACTAAGCAGTTTACGGCTGAAATTAAGCAGATGAGTAAGCAGTTTTAGTTTTGTAAGTCTTTGATTAAGCTAGACTAAGCGATAAAGCCGGCCTGGGAACAAGGGATGGGAGAGGAAATGGGTATATATAGGTAGTTTGATGTTAGGGTATATATATATACCATTTACTTTTGGACTGCTGACATAGAAAAGTGGGAAAAAAACGCTTACTTGAATATATATATACTTATATTATTATAAACAAAGGGTTTTTCGTATTGTGGACTATAGACAATTTTCCAAACGACTGCTTAGTCATTTTGTGGTTTTCCCTGCGCAGCCGCGCGGGCATGTGGTTCCAGACTAAGCGATTTTATTTGGCTTTCGCTTAAATTCTAAAAAGCCTTTATCTGTAACCACTTAACCTGGTATACCCCTTTATAGTTATTCACACGTTTTGGTATGTTCTCCAGAACGTGCTAGTTATAGTTATTTATACGCATATATGGGGGTATAACAGCGTGAGTTCTCAGAATTTACGTTTTAGACTAAAATCTAAACCCGTATCTGTTTGCGTATATGTATTGACAATATGCCCGCATGGGGGTAAAATAGCGTTACTGGGATACATGTTCCAGCTAACTATTAAAGGACTATATATCATGAGCAAAAAAATCAAACAGACAAGCATACCGGCTCAATCATTCACGGTTGATTTAGACAAATTGTCCGCACTGGTTGCAGCGGACAAAAGGCCCGCAATTAGGATACCAGTGGAAAGTGTGGACAAGGGACTGCATACTTTAGCATTGAACATGGTGAAGGCGGAAGGAAGTTATGACAAAGCGTTGAATGCGGTATACACCACGTTTAAACTATACGCCCTTGCAGCATTGCCGATAATTGCCCGCGTGCCTGCTCATACTGCCGCATTGCATGATTTGCGGGCAGTGTACGGCGAAGCACGTAAACCGGCGGCAATTCAAAGAGTAACCATGCTTAACAATATGCGGACAATTGCATACGGAAAGGATGCAAGTAGGGATACAGTCGCACAATCTGCACAAGGCGTTGAATGTGTTATTGAAGCGCTGAACACTGCGACAAGTCTGCCGGCTTTAAAGGCTATGTTGTCAGCAATGAAGCTCGCAACCCATGCCTCCCAAGGCGTGCCGAAAACGGTGAAGGTCGACGCGCATACAAAGGGAGCGCCTGTTAAACCTACGCAACCTGAGCAACCAACAACTAGAGGGGAAGCAATCAAAGCCGCCTGTAGGATGCTCAAGTTTATCAGTGAAACGTTTTTAAAAGCCGGTTCAGAAAATGATTTAGTGCTTGAAATCGCGGATGTCATAGAACACCTGCAAGCAAAGGCAGCTTAATAAAAACAGGTAACACTTAACCCGCTTCGAAAGAGGCGGGTTTTTTTACGCCTGTAATTTTAGAGTAAAATCCAAACCCGCAACCATGCGGGCTTTTTTACGCCTGCAAGTCCTGGATTAATAAGCATTCCTTTTGTATA
>VFLE01000031.1 GCA_009885205.1 Candidatus Shapirobacteria bacterium
CTTATCTTTATCCTTATCTTTATCCTTATCTTCTTTTGTCTTTCTTTCTTTTTTTGCGTTGATAATCACTTCTTTTCTATTCTCTTTTGTTTTTTTTGCATCATTTTCCTTCTTTTCTTTTTTCTCTTCATTCTTATTTTGTTTTTCCTCGTCAGTCATATTTTTTCTATCTTGTCTACCTTTTCTTTTGTGTTCGTTTCTAATTGAATTTTTATCAAGTTGTGATTTTTCAACATATCTAATAGAACAAGCATGCCCATCGGTCATTATACAATAATCAAAAGAATAATCCTTATTATATTTTCTTTTAATAGAAGATACCGTATTCCATATATTATCTTGTTCAAGAGATAAATTATTAAGATAGCCAGTTTTATTTACCATAAAAAGTTCAATCATTGTTTTCGTATCTAATTGACTGTATTTGGTTATTATATCTGTTCGTTGAGGTAGAAAATTGTATTTTTTAGACCCATAAACATCTAACATTTTATTTATCCAAATCATATGAACTAAATATTTTTGAGGGTGAGTTTTTACATCATAATGATACGATTTTTCTATATATTTAGGTACTACCATGAATCTATACTTTTTCAACCAAGTATGGTATTTAAAATCACATTTTAAAGTTCCATTTCGTAAATCATTTTTTACAAGCAGTAATTCTTTTCTTATATCGGGATTTAAACTACCTTTTTTGTTAAAAATTATGTTTACAAATCGATTTATATACTCAAATAGAAAATGTTCTCTAATATTGTTTTCAACAGCAGTTAAAATTTCAGTTGTTTGATAACCTAAAACAGTCGATAAATGCAGACCTTTTACATTAGAAAAATTATCAATCGTATTTTTAAGAACTTTAATTTTTTCAATAAAATCAATTTTTCTTTGATCTATCACTTGTCTACCACTTGTCTTTGTAATAAAAGATTGTCTAATCATTTCTATTGTTTCATTGTTTATAACAGGTAATGATGTTAATTCATCATTTTCATGAACTAAGTTTTCATACTCATTTAATATGTATAACTTTAATAACATATATGTTTTGATATTAATCTGATTACTACGAATTAGTAGTTCATTGATTTTTTCCATATCATCTTTACTTGTTATGATATCTTTTAGTTGTTTTTTAATACACTTATATTTATCAGGTGGTTTGTTCATTTTATAATTATATATTTTATTAAGAAATTAAAAAAAGTAAAATCAATTTTTTTTTAAATTCATTCCTTACATTGTATATAAACAAATATTTTAATAATTAAAGGTAAAAACAACTTAAATATTAGGTGTCCCATTTTATTTTAAACGGCTGTAAACGAGATCGAGATATTAATGTTGATGAATATGTTAGTAAATTACCTGAAACAACTTGTGGACTTTTATTTAAACACTATAATGAAGAAATAAATACACGATTTATTCAATCGACAGAAATAATTGCGCAAAGAATTAGTCATGAATTAGAAAGTTTTAAATTTCGTA
>VFLE01000198.1 GCA_009885205.1 Candidatus Shapirobacteria bacterium
GATAATTCGGCAGAACAATACAAAGATACAACAGGATCGGGTTTATATAGTCATTTAAATCATTATGATAAGAAACGCCAAGCTTCATATTTGGCTAGGGCAAAAGGTATTCGAGATGGAAAAGGAAATTTAACATGGAACAATAAGAACTCATCTAATTATTATAGCGTGCATTTTCTTTGGACTTGAAGGTAATAGTTATTACAAAGACTTCTTTGTTTTGCGTTTCTTTTTTTTATCCGCCTTAACTTCAATCTTAATATCTTCAACGGGTTGAGTTGAACTAATATCTACACTTACTTCACGCTTAAGAGGTAGCGGCATAAGTTTTTCAATTTCAACGACAGGGTCCATTGGAGAAACTGGAGGTTCAGTTGTAGGCTCTGGTTTAGGCTCATTTAAAAGCACTAAACGCTCATTATCGCAAGCTCTCTTAATCGTCATCAATGACTTTCTGAGTTGAACAGCTTGTTTCTTGTTTGGTTGTGGCTGAGTGCTCACAAGGTTTTGATACTCGGCAATTGCTGAAGACAAAGACATTTTTATAATATAAATGTAGTTTTATTTAAATCAATATAAACGCAAAAATGACAATTGAAGATAGATTTTTAAAATGTTTAAAACAATATGGTGTTTCAAATGATGATATACAATAAAAAAAAATATGACAAATTTAATGCGGTTTCTTAATCTTAATTTTAATCTATGTAATATTATAAAAAAAATGGAAGCATTTTTAGCGAAACACGGAACACAACATACGACTGAAGATGTTAGATTTGAGAGTGAAAAACAGAGGATGACATTTGGAAAATATAAAGGAAAAACTTTTGAGGAAATCTTCAATGATGACCCTTCATATGTTTGTTGGGTTTTGAAGACTAAAGCAGATACTCGTAAATACTTCAAAAAATTCTATACTTATTGTAAAGACAAAATAGATAGTGCTTAACTTAATTTTATAACTTTATTCTTATATGTTGAAACTATACATATCAAAATTAGAGTTTTGGACTTTGGGAATTTTCTAAGGATTTTTCCATTTTGGGTTTCGCTTGAATGGCTCGTATTTGTTTAATACAATATTCTCGGTTATTCTCATAATATTTTTTACTGTGTAATTTGTGCTTTGGGTTTTCAACTGTTTCTTTACTAAGACATTTTTTACACCTTGTTCTTGGCTTACCAAGTTTTAAATAATAATTTTCTATTGGTTGGCTTTGTAAGCATTTAGTGCATCTTTTGGTTTCTGGGTTCATTTTTTGGTTATAGATAGTTTCTATGTTATATATTACTATTTTTATTTAAACCATTAAA
>VFLE01000162.1 GCA_009885205.1 Candidatus Shapirobacteria bacterium
AGCACCACAATCGAGAATAAAGTCACCTTTATTTATTGTAATATCTCCCCATCTTTCATATTCGTGGTTAGCAATTACTTCCTTAATTACTTCAATGTCAAAATCATTTCTTACAAACATTTCTCCAATTTCAGTATCAATTATTTTTATTTCCATATTTTTCAATAAAAATTTTAATATCTATCATATCAATCAGTCTATCATGTATCATCTCATCCGACCAGTTCCACCATTCCATGTGAAGTAACTGTAAAATATCATTTGTTTCAAACCTGAATTTAATTCTCTCCGCAGGATTACCACAAACAATCGCATATCCCAAAACATCCTTGGTTACAACTGAACCTGCACCGATAATTGCTCCATCACCAATAGTAACTCCATCCAATATCAGGACATTCTCTCCAATCCAAACATCATTTCCTATGTTTATTGGTTTACCAGTACATTTAGGATAATTTTCAACATCCCATCTCTCTGAAAAATTGAAAGTTGAAACAACCTCTTTGTTTTCTTTTGGTGGGTGTTCACAATGACCTAAAAATGTAACCCCATTGGCGATTGAAGTGAACTTGCCAATATGAATATCGCCATTATAATCATCATGCACCGCACCAGTATACGAATAAGCACCCATTGTAATCATAATTTAGAATTTCTTAATGAAGGTAACTTGTTTTAGAGTTAAACGGTAATTTAGCCTATTGGTGAAAAGAAATTTTAACCTATCTTTTAGGGAAACTTCAACAACTACCCCAATTACAGACATGATGGGAACTTCATCATCTATTTCCTTGGTAGTATCAGCAAAGTTTTCTAAATACCAACTAAATAACCTTTTTGAGATGTTTTTTTGCATATGATTTTCTATCTTTATTAATAATTCTTTGAACCTCTTTAGATTGGTATTGATAGGATTTACCTCCAAAATGATAAACAAACATTGAATTAATCCTTAAAATAGGGATAACATTGTTTTTGATAGCTGCCTTTTTAATTCGGTCTTGATAATCGTCATCTCCAAACCAACACTTAAAATGTTTATCGTCAAAAATTCCCACATCTTTGATACATTCCTTTGAAAGATAAAAACAAAATCCTGGCATCCAATCCACTATTGAAATATCATTATTTTCTTCGGGAAGTTTGGCATAATAAGCAAATTTAACATTAACTCTGTTCATATAATGGTCTTTAGCTGGAGTGGCAGGAACAATACAGTAAGCATTAACATTTAGGGAAACTAAACCCAAGACATCAACAAAATTAATGGGGATTAATAGGTCATCATTCATGATAACTACATCTGAACCCTCGGCAAGGTCAATACCCCGATTCCAAGCTTCATAAATACCAACTCTAGCACATTCCACTTTAATTGGTACACCAGAATTAGAGGTAAACTTTTGAGCTATCTCCAAACCTGTTTTAGTGGGAGAAGTATCGATGATTATAATTTCTTCAGGTTGAACCATTTGAGCTTGAAGCAAAGTTAAGATTGCTACCAAGTTTTGTTGAGCTGAATAATAAGTGACTATACATTTCATATTTTTTTATTAATTAATAACTCTTTATCTTGGTAAAAAATATAAAGTTAAGCATGTTGTTTAATCAATTCTTTTAAATCTAGTCCACCGTTGGCATGGACTATTGAGATTAAATCATCATGACTATTAACAAATCCACGATTTGTTTTGATAATCTTTTTTTGAAGATAACCTGCATAAAGAGTACCAAACAAATCCGTATTATTCTCGAAAGACTTGTCTTTTAGCCACCAATTGAATAAAATCTGGTCAGCAAAGTTGGCTTTACCAAATCTATTTTCATTTTCACTAATAAATTTAAGTAAATCTTTTACTTCGGAAAAAGGCATAGCCCAAGTACCCATGCAATAAATAGGAAAAGTGTCTAATTCATTAAATTTATATATATCCAACCAATTTTTCCACCAATTAGGTGCTCCCCAAGTATCATATTCACACGAAACATGAATAATATTTTCAAGTTTAGGTATTGGACATTGAAAAATTACATCAGAAGTATCAGTAAAAATAATCATATCATCGTCATCAAAAATCATTGGAAAATACTTGAATCTTTGGAGATTGTTGGGATAGGAACACCCCACAGGTATAACTCGAAAGCTAACTTGTGGGGGTTGAGGTTCAAATGCCACCATTATTGGTTCTACACTATCCCCAAGTTTATGAATCGAATCAAGATAGTTACTTTTTACGCCATCTACTTCTGAGGTAAGTGAAATCAAATAGGTTTTCATATTAATATTTTACTTGTTCTCCTGTTTTAATCATTTTTAATATTTCTTTGTGTCGGTGAATAAGACAATGATGGTTTTGTACCCAAATCTGGGTTTTAATCACATCATTTTCTTTCTCTCCAGACAAGATGGAATCACATAAGTCTAGCAATTCTTGGTCATCATGGTAAATATTAATTCTGTCTTGTAGGGTACTAATTAAATGTAGGTCTGGAACATCATTTGTTACCAACTCTACCCCATTGGCGATAGATTCAAAAACTCGAAAATTCATATCATCAGCAAAAGATTTATTGAAAGAAATAACCCCCTGTCGAATATACTCTTCCATGTTGCAGTAATCGGTGATAGTAAAAAACTTTTCACCATATTGGTCTTTTAATAATTCGATTAATCGGTTTCTTTCGTTAAACCATCTTCCCCATCTACCCACAAAAACAATGTCAAAGGGTACTCGTGATTTATTTCGTTTAATTCGGTCAGTTCGATTTGGATAACATAAAGGTAGCCAAAAACATTTAGCATTTGAACCAACTTCTCTCAAATGAGAAGCGATAATAGGCTGATAGCGAGAAATAGCCACAAAAACATAATCAAAAAGAGGTGAATAGTCTAAATGCCATTTAAGTACCACATGACAATCAATTAACCAAATTGCTTTTTTACATTCTGGTAGGTTTTTGCCAATCCAACCAATTAATTCAGGGTATTTTGATAATCCATCATTAAATTCTCTCTCCAAGACCATCTCTGGGTTAAAATTTCTAATTTCTTCATAAACTTCTGGCGGAAAATCACCATTAACTTTGTAAGTATAGTCCATGTACAAAATTTCATGTTTCTTGGCTAAATCAATGTTTCTTTCTAGTGATAAATAAAGTATTCGCATATTATTTTTGCCAGTTATTATTCCAACTAGGTAAATTATTCACCCAAGATGGGGTGGGAGTATTGCCTATTGCTCCATGAATGTTAGATTTTTCTGGTTTGCAGGTTTGGAATAGTTGATAACAACC
>VFLE01000179.1 GCA_009885205.1 Candidatus Shapirobacteria bacterium
GTTAAGGGAACCAAGGTCATCAGAATTCGCTTAGGGGAACTACGTTCCCCTTTGACCCCCCTCCTTTTCAGGTTAAGGGAACCAAGGTCATCAGAATTCGCTTAGGGGGAACTACGTCATCATAATTCGCGAAGCGAATTCCAGACCCTAAAATCCCTCCTTATCATGATGGCATTAAACGGTTTAAGGGGGATCAAAGGGGAATCCCCCTTAATTGGGTGCGCGTATTATTATGAAAAAAGTCTTGGCCGACATTGGGCTGATCCATGACATTCGGATGTAGTGACTGGTCGAAATTGGATTTTTCAAACAATAAAGGATACGGCTGTTCTTGCGGTGTAGACACAATCGTGACTTTGTATAAATCACTGTCTTTGGATGGTATATAAACATCCTGCCCCGCCCCTTTTTGTAAAGCGAAGAATTGGTTTCGCAACTGTGATTCAGTGTTTATATTATTTATAAAACCGGCGGGAGGTCCACTCATCATAAGAGGTGGCGTGAAATTGGTTTCCAGTGCATAATTGTAGTTTGATTCGATGGGCACATTCGCAGATATTCGATTATTCAACATAGGAAAAACCGAATAGCGCGTCATTACCGGGCGACTATTAAAATTGGGCGGAAGAGGATAATCCGGTTTTACTCTGGCGCTTATTCTGTCGTTTAATTCATCGACGCGCTCATTTTGTCCATAAGATATACCCTCTGCCACGCCGTACATTTTTTTGCCATAATCAGATACATTCATTTTGATTTTAATAATATATGTATGTGAACAAAATATTTTCAATATATATCCTAAATTGGGAATGGGTGTGTATTTGAGCCTAAGATATCACGAAAAAAAACATAAAGATAAAGATGGAAAGAATATAGTATTGGTTATAAGACGATGGTGAAAATATGCAAAGACCCTTATCCCCTCAATTCAAAATACGATTCTTATTTTGAATTATACCCATATCCTTTGAGTGATTTTCAGAAATACGCGATTGAGGCGATTGTGGAAGGCAATCACGTGTTAGTGACGGCGCATACGGGGTCCGGTAAGACTTTACCCGCCGAATTCGCCATACAACATTTTGTTAAACAGGGAAAAAAGGTCGTCTATACGAGTCCGATCAAGGCGCTCTCTAATCAAAAATATTACGAATTTACGAAAAAATATCCGCATATCTCGTTTGGATTAATGACGGGCGATATCAAAACAAATCCCGATGCGGATGTGCTGATTATGACGACCGAAATTCTGATGAATTCTCTTTTTGTATCTGATCAAAATATATCGAAATTGGCATTTCAAATGGATATGGAAGCGGAGCTCGCTTGTGTGGTATTCGATGAGGTGCATTATATCAATGATTTGCATAGAGGGCAGACATGGGAAAAGACGATTTTGATGCTGCCGAGACATATTCAAATGGTCATGTTATCCGCCACAATCGATACTCCTGAACGATTTGCAAAATGGTGTGAGCGAGATGATTCGAGCAAATGTGTATATTTGGCAACTACCGAAAAAAGAGTTGTTCCATTGAGTCACTATGGATATTTGGTTTCCACGGAAGGATTTATAAAGGGGCTAAAGGATAAAGCTTTGGAAAAAGATATCCGCGATTCGACTCAGCGCCTCATTCTTTTGCAAAACGATAGGGGAGAGTTCCAAGAATCGGGATACAAAACGCTGAAAAGAATGACCGATTTATTCGATAAAAAACAGTTGCACATAAAAAGAAAACATGCGCTAAACGATTTGGCCCTTTTTTTGCGAGATCGGGATATGCTCCCCGCGATTGGATTCGTTTTTTCGAGAAAATTGGTGGAAATTTGTGCGCAAGATATTACAGTGCCTTTGCTAGAAGACGATAGCAAAGTGGGATACAATGTTAGACGCGAATGTGAGCAGATTATTCGGAAGTTTTCGAATTTCCAAGAATATTTGGATTTGCCGGAATATAATCAATTGGTCGGGCTTTTGGAAAAGGGGGTGGGAATTCACCATAGCGGTATGATTCCGGTTTTGCGCGAAATTGTTGAACTGATGATTTCGAAAAAATATATCAAATTGCTCTTTGCTACAGAATCTTTTGCGATTGGGCTGGATTGTCCCATTAAAACGGCGATTTTTACTGGACTTTCGAAATTCGATGGTTCGACAGAACGATATTTGATGTCGCATGAATATACGCAAATGGCGGGGCGCGCAGGCCGGCGCGGAATCGATACAATTGGTCATGTTGTACACTGCAATAATCTTTTCCCTCTTTTATCACAAACGGATTATCGCGGGATGTTGGGCGGAAAACCACAGGATCTTGTCTCCAAGTTTCGTATTTCGTATTCCCTTGTTCTAAATTTGTTGAAAAATGGGAAATCGGCGTTTTCCGATTTTGTCGGATTCGTCAAGGGAAGCATGATATTCCAAGAAATACAAGATGCGATTTTGATACAAAAGGCGGCGATTCATGAAACGGACGCTCGATACCGTAAATCGGAAGCGTCACTTTTGCAAATGCAAACTCCTTTGGAAGCGTGCGAACGATATTTGAGCGCGGAAACGTCGTTGACCACGGCGGTAAACAAGAAACGGAAGGAACTGGAGAGGATTCTTTCGGATTTGGCCGCTCAATATCGCTTTATAAAAACGGACACGGAACGTCTGCGTGCGCATCATAGGACAAAGATGGATTATGAATCGGATTTTGAATATTTGGTAACGCTGGATCGATTTATTGAGGTTGAAATGAAAAAGGTGGTGGATTTGTTGGTGGTTGAGGGATTTGTCCAAGATACTGACGGGAAATTTGAATTGACTTCTTTAGGTACTATTGCCGCGGGAATTGCGGAGATTCATCCTCTTGTTTCCGGACAGGTTTTTCAAAAATGGGAACTCTTTTCCGGGTTTTCTACGCTTCAATTAATCGGATTATTGGGGCTGTATACGGATGTCAAGATTGAGGAGTCGCAGAGATCATGGCGACCAATTACCGAGGATTCGTTTTTGAATGCTCGATTGTTGGAAGTGGTTGGACTGTATAAAAAATATGAGGATTTAGAAGATGAAGAGGGGATGAAAACCGGAATTGATTATTTAGGTGCATTAAATTATGATATGCCGACCATTATGATGGAGTGGACGAATTGCGAAGATCAGGAGGGATGTAAATGGTTTATTCAAACGCGGTTATTTGAAAAGGGGATTTCGATCGGGGATTTTGTAAAATCAGTTATGAAAGTGAGTGTTTGCGCGAAGGAATGGTCGTCTATTGCAGAACAAATAGGGGCCATTGAATTATTGCATAAATTGAGCATGATTGATGGGATGATTTTGAAATATGTGACAACATCTCAAAGTCTTTATATTTAACGTGTTTTTTTATTCTTTTTAGTTTTAATTTGCCGTCTTTTTTTTTGTCCTCCTTTTTTTCCCCGTTTAAATATTTTTCCTGTTCTAAGCCTTTCAAATAATCTTGGTACATATTGCGATGCACGATCATTAAATTCAACCCCTATTTCTTTTTGTATACGCAGAGGTAGTTGTTTTTTAGTTTCTATCGGCAATGTCTTCAAGAATTCTATCGGCAATGTCTTCAAGAATTCTATCGGGATGTCTTTTAAATATTCTACAGGTTGGTTTTTTATTTTATCCAATATTTTATCATAACCAGTTCCAAATTCAGATTTAGCATGTAATATTTTGAAAAAAACACCTTCGAATACAAGTCTATTTTTAAAATCAGACTGTTTGATTGGGTGTAGTATTTTTGTGGCACATATTAAATCCAAATCAATTTTGGTAAAGTTATAGTCTTTTTTTTGCTTTATCAATAAACCGAGTAATTCAAATTTATTTTCCAAATATAAATAACCATAAATACTAAATGTATTGCCGTGATATTGATCATATCTAAAATTGTCTAGAGTAGTTAGCTGATCGGGCGTTAACAAAATATTGTTTGATAATTTAAATTGAAGTGCGTCAATGCAATTTCGACATCCACAACTAATAAATCTGGGGCTTTTGGCACATGTTTCAGAAAAAATAGTTTTCTCTAATAATTCAATAATTAAACCGACCGGCAACATTTTAATATTGTCGAAGGGAAGTTGTTGTAAAATCTCAATGGGAAGTTGTTGTAAAATCTCAATGTGTTTCAGTTTTATTTCATCAATTATATCATCTTTTAAAATTAAATTGGATGTATTTTCAAAATACTGTGTTTCATCAGCTCGAAAAATATCAATCGCATTTAATTTTTTTATAATTTCATTTCTGTCTGGTTCATTCATTATATATTTAAACACAAATTTATTTCCCCATAACTAAATGATATCCGAAAAAATTCCACAAAAGAATAGAAAGAACGCTTCCAATAATGAAACCATTTCCGGCAGACAAAACCGTTTTTTCTAAAACGTAGTAAAAGAAAAGAGGGCCCAAAACGCATGCTAGAATTGCGTAAAAGGCCATAATGCCGGCGAATTTTGAGAGAGGGAACGATTTGTCGGCCATTTATAATTTATATGAACATATAAAATTGAATATATGACAAGTTTTATGCAAAATGCCTTATTATTTCTAATATGGACGAACACGAAGAAGAATATGATTCTGTAGAAAAAGAAGATGGAAAATATTACATTGGAACATTCTCATTAAATTCCTCACAAAATCAAGATCGAAACGACAAGCTTATTATGGCGGCAACTATTTCGTCTAAAGGGTTTTATAAATATTCATTCACCGACGTGATGGAATATTTATCGGAAATGACACTGTTTAATAATACTGACGAAACCCTCCATATCATGAAGCTGGACGTTCTTCCCGATCTAACTTATTCAGTCGTTTTAAAAACGCACTGGATAAGATTGATACAACGAACATGGAAACGTATTTTACGCCAACGCATATCAATCATGAAAGATACTAGATATATATGTCAACGTCAATTGGGCCGAACACGAAAAATACCCGGTTTAAGGGGGATGCTATAATTAAGGAGGTATGGGGCGGGACTTTAGGGGGAACGTAGTTCCTCTAAATTTCTATTTTTATTGTATACATGTCAATAAAACGCGTAAAAACACAAAAAGCAAGTCTATATAAAAAAAAGAAAACGATTCGACGAAGAAAGAAGCCCGTCAATCAAGAAATTATTTTTCCGTCAGAAGATATTAATTTTCCAAGAACCGTGGCCATTGCGATTTCGTCTCATGGATATATTGTAGATGGCGAGCCGGTGTTATCTTTGCCAGAAGACATAGAATTTGCCAAAATGAGTTTTGTCAGACCGTCGGTATGTAGTTTTTTAGGTGCCGAAACAGTAAAAGAATGCAATGTAAAAATTATGAATATGATAAAAAATAAAAAGACGAAAATAAATACAACGGACATAGGTATTCTTTGTAACAAAATTACCAAAAAACTTGGACCAATTTTGATGACAAGTGTGAATGATGCGCGCGATGTAATCAAAGACGTGAAATTGGGAGTTGATTCGGATGATATGTTGACGGAGCGCCAAGCATTTGTCGATGGAATAGACAGAGGAATTCGCGTATTTAGTACATCGCAAGGATGTGTGGAAATGATAAACAAAAGATACTTTAGAGATAAGGTAAGCGATGCGTTAAATGAATATGGTGATTGGCAAATAAAACTTTTGAATATGAAAGGGCAACCTGATATTGGAAGATTTATAACAGGAAAAGCACGCCAACATAGAGGCGAAACCGAAACTACTTTACAAGAAATTATTACTTTTTTGAAAAGCAAAGGGTCTAAACGAATTATGATATTTGATTATTCTTGCTCGAATATATTAAACGAGGATAGAGAGGACGTGTTTCAAACGGTACGCAGTACGATGTGTGCTGCGAGAAATCTGGAGTCTCTTACGCGGACGGGAGTAATCGGACATGGCTAATGTTTTATTTCCTATTTTCCGCGCCACTGAATAGAAGATATTCATCTAAATTACACTTATGTTTTTGTGTACCTCGTTTTGCATATTTTTTACATTTTTTATCAAGTTTGTCTCCCTTTCTTTTATACATATTGTCATCAAATTCTGGTTTATTGCGTTTTGTATTATATTTCCATTGTTTTCTGTACATTTCTGAAGATTGCAAACACGGTTTATAATTTTTGTACGCATTTCTTTCAAATGCAGATTTTGAACATTGTATATTGAAATGTTTATTCATTATAGTTAAAAATTCTTCGGTTGTGTGTTTTCCATTTTTATTTGCTCCTATTCCTGTATAATATACAAATTCGGTCATTGTTATATATTATATAAAGAAAAATCGATACTCGAAATGAATATTCAAGGGTGTAAAAGAGAGATCTAATCGTTCTCCAAACAGTTCTCTCTAAACGAGAGTGAGGAAGGGATAGGAAACCTAAGGTTTCCCCCTCCATCATAGAAAAAGTTATTTATAAACGCTATAGAGGAAGGGATAGGAAACCTAAGGTTTCCCCCTATTTGAATGTAAGCAGATAAAAGAATTGATTCAAATCCCCTAAAATCTCATCTCTCACATTCAGCAAATCGGTATCACGTTTCGGATCAAGAACGCGAGTAAGATCAATCAAAAATTCGCGATATTCATACATCAAATCTTTGAATTGTTTTTTGCTGTCGGCTTGGACAATATTCATTTTTTTATCCCATTGTTGAATGCGGGATTCATCCTTCCCTAATAATATTTCCACAAATTTATCGATGTTTTCATTCAACCGGCCATACAATTCGTCCGTATTTTTGTGTTCTGGGAAAGAGTGTGTTTTCCAGTGATATAATTTTACTACATTCAACATCTCAATAAATACGCGCACAATGCGCGATTTATTAGGGATTTTATTTTTTTTTGCGGTTTTTCTTCTTGATTTTCTAATAGTTTTGGACTTTTTTGGCATATATAGTAATACTTATATTTTTTGATACGGAGGGGGGGAATATATTTTTCTTATTATATTTTATTATGTATAAATTTTCTTCAAAATGCTTTCACCAAATATTTTTCTATTTTTTCCAAGACCAGGTAAATAGAAAAAACCAACGAAATGATTTTCTTTTAACCCGTTCGGGAATTGTGCATATTCGTCGGTCTTTAGACAATAAATAAAAAATATATTACTAATATATAATAGATGAAAGAATATACTAGAAAATCTAAAAAAAGTACTTTTATCAAAAAAAGAAATAGACTTACTAAAAAAAATTTAGTATTTATACTGACGCAGAAGAAAGAAAAAAACAAATACAAAAACATGTAACAGTTGCAATACAGAATTTTTTTTATCGTATTGAAAATCAGGAAGAACTTGAAGCAGACATTAAGCGTTTAGAGTCTATAGCTCCACAAACAACAGATCCGCCTTCTGTCTCCGACGGAGGCAGTTCACGTAAAAAGAGAAAAAGAGCAAAAAATAATTCACATAGAAAAAAAACAACAACACTTTATTGTGTAAAAATACTAAAATAGACCCCCCACCAAGTTTAACAATAAAGGCAATCTATAGATATAAAGATCTACAAAATTGAAATATTTATAAAAATATGAGAGGAGGGAACAAGAAAATGAAATTCAAAATCATACGTTCTCCCATCATTTTGACGCGCTATTTGTATATAAAAGAAGAAGTAATGGCGTCTTTGTTTCTTTCTATTTTGGAAAAAAACAAAGAGGAAGCCCTTTTTTGGGCATATGAATTATATTATTCGGGGTTTCAGACAGAAACGTTTGATTATTTGTTGACCATTTATTCCGAATGTTTTGCGGAAGACAATCCAAGATTGCGGAAATATATGGAAGGACAAAAATCAGATAATCCCTGCGCCGTGGGAAATATTGTTCTTAATTTGACCGATTCGACGCGGAAATACAATCTTGAATATTTTGAGGCACGATCCAAGCCTCCGTCTTCCTCGCCAAAAAAAGATCCGAAATTTTATATTCAAATGAATGAGGGGGATGTAGAAAAATACAATGCCATTGAAACCGGAGACGACTTGCCTCGGAAAGTTTTGAAACGAGCGTGCAGGTATCGCATTCGAACAAATTATAACGCGACGCTTGGAGTAACTCACCTAAATGTGGAAAGGGAGGAATTGAAACGGATGTTGTTTGGATCATGGCTTTATTATGCATCCTTTTCGCCGATCTGGAAAGATCGTATTGTTTTGCACGAAGGATCTATATGTCACGAATCGAAACGGGTTGTTTTTGGAAACGATGACTTTGGCGAAGAATTTTATGATAAGTTTGGATATGAGCCAGACGAACAGGGATGGGATGTGCTATCGAATATTTTAGGAGAATGTAGTTCGCCGTTGCCTCTTTGCGCATGATAAAAATGGGGGGAATCCAATGCCCCCTTATAGAGGAAAGGATCTAAGGTTTCCCCCTCATTAGAGGA
>VFLE01000037.1 GCA_009885205.1 Candidatus Shapirobacteria bacterium
GGAATCCGCCCATACACAGGAATCCGCCCATACACAGGAATCCGCCCATACACAGGAATCCGCCCATACAGGGGAAAAAGCTAGGACTGTGAAGAACGAGGGGTGGTTGAAAATAAATGATTATGATGTGCTGTTTTTTAGGACGACGGGGAAACATTGGGAAGAGGTGGATCTAATCATCCAACAAATTAAACTTCAAACTTCAAACTTCAAACAAAAAAAGCCAATAATTATTGATCCAATAATTTTGAATGGGAAACCATCGATGGCGTGTAAGGCATATCAAATGTTGGCCTTAAAACGGGCTGGAATTGAGGTACCAAAAAGTACATATGGAAGCCTTTGGTTTCTTTATGAAACCATTAAAAAAACTTCAAACTTCCTGCCTCGCCGGCAGGCAGGCAAACTTCCCACCACGGCGGGCAGGCAAACTTCAAAAAACAACTTTAACTTTCCGATAATTATAAAAGGCTCGGGGGGGGACAGGGGGACACGGGTGTTTAAGGCAGATAATTTAGAGGAGTTAGAAAAGCTAGTGAGGGATTTACGGAAGACAGAAATGGAAGAAGGAAAACGATACATGATGCAGGAATTTATCCCTAACAATGGGGACTACAGGGTGTTGGTGTTGGGCAAAAAAGTGTTGGGAGTAATGAAGCGAAGTTCACAAAGTTTGGAAGAATTTAAAAATAATTATAGTGTGGGGGGAAAGGTGGAGGTGGCAACTTTGCCACAGTCCATACTAGACTTGGCGGTACGGGCGGCCGAAGTGTGTGGATTGGCGATTGCGGGGGTGGATGTGATGGAAAAATCTAAACTTCAAACAGGAGAAGATGAGAAAATGAGTGATGATCCAAAAGATTATGTGATTTTGGAAGTGAACAAGGGGCCACAGTTTAAAGGTTTTATGGAAGCGACGGGGATAAACGTACCAGAGGAAATTGTTAAATATTTAGTGTCACTTAAAAAATAATTAAAATTTATCGACATAATTTTTTCTTCAGTCAATGCTGCGCGTTGAAATTCCGAAAAAATTACATCTCAAAATTTTTATAATTATTTTTTTATTATTATATATAGTATAAAAATATGCAAAAACAAATAATCACTTTTACAAAATATTTTTTCAAAAAAACTTATTAATTAATAAAATTTAGCCCTGCCTGGCGGCAGGGGAGGATAGATATGCAAAAACAAATAATCACTTTTACAATGTCGCTTAAACAAAGCCAATTTGAGGTTAATCGTTTAGAGGTCGAGGCAAAGAAATTGGGGGTGCCGGTAAAAAGAGCATTATATAAGGAATTATCTTTTGATTTAGGGCGGAAATGGGATTCCGCCCGTACATTTGTGCGGGGTGAAGAAATCACCAGTGAAAATACAATGGGGATGTGGTTTCGAGTAGCGGGAACGGTGTCGGGGAAATATACAGAAGGCCGTAATTTAGCTATAAGAATATTGAGAAAGAGAGGGATTTTTTGTGCTAATGCCGAGGGTTATTTAAAGTGGACAAGAATGGGCAAGATTGCCCAACATGGATTATTTTTAGAAGAAGATATTCCTGTTGTCCCTACCAATATTTTTTATACAAAAGAGCAGATACTAAAATTAAAACTTCAAACTTCCTGCCTCACCGGCAGGCAGGCAAACTTCAAACAAGAAACTTCAAACAAATTTGGAGATTGGGATTTTCCGATAATTGCCAAGCATGAGAAGGGGTACCAAGGTAAAAGTGTAAAAAAGTTTGAGAATTGGAAACAGGTGGAAAGATTTTTAAATAGAATCGATGAAAAGAATTTGGGAATGTTTTTGTGGCAAAAATGTTTGCCGACGAGATGGGATTTGCGAGTAATTGTTTTGGATGGAAAGGCAATTGGGGCGATGAAAAGAAGTGCAGTGGGGGAAGAATTTAGATCTAATTTTTCACTGGGTGGAGATGTGGAAGTGTGGAATTTGTCAGAAGATGATAAAAATTTGGCGGAAATGGTGGCTAAAGTTTGTGGACTAGATTATTGTGGAGTCGATATTATGAAAGATTTGCAAGACAATAGTTATATTTTGGAAGTAAACAGACAATGTCAATTTCAGGGGTTTGAAAAGGCGACGGGGATAAATGTGGCTAAGTTGGTGGTGGAAATGTTTCTGAAAAGAGGATAATATTAATTTGATGAAAGCTGTTTTTAAAATATTTTCGTTTTTGGTTTTGATATCGGCAGTAGTGGGTGGAGTGATATTGGTACAAAAAAATCAAGAAACAAGACGAGGGGCGGCGGCGAGTGAGACAAGTTCATCGATCCTACCAACAGCAATATCGGCGACAGTTGGGCAGAATTTTGAGGCTCAAGTGTGGTTAAATACTGGTAAGGAAACGGACAAATTATCGGGAGTAGAATTTTTGGTGATTTATGATCCGGCAAAAGTGAAATATATCGGTTCTGAACCACAAAATGGATTTTCAGTATTAAACGAAGTAATTGATGATGGAAAAGGGACATTGACATTGAAAATGGTGACCTTGGGGACGGAAAAGGGTGGAGCGGTGAACGTGTTAAAGATTACTTTTAAATCAGTGGTGGGTAGTGGTAGCTTGGTGGTGCAAAAAGGAAAAGTTTTGGTTGGTGGTGCTATTTGGGAAGTTTCATCAAATAGTCCAAGTAACTATTCGGTGGCTGGTGGAGCAACGGCAGTGCCGACGGTAGCTTTGGGTGGTGGTGGTGAACCAACGGCGATACCAACAACTGCTCCGATCACAGGAAATGATTTTGTGCTTAATTATAAAGTGGCTTTTGCTAATGTTAATCCAAATAGCGCTAAATGTGCCGTTAAATATCCATTATCAGTTAAGGTATCGGCCAATGGTCAGGAAAAATCTTATGTTGGAGTGATGCCAACAACAAGAGAGGCGGTGGGTAATAAATTGGTTTTTGGAGGGAGCTTAAATTTGACTGGATTTACTAAAAGTAATGGGGTGTCAGTTTTTATCTCGGGGCCAAAACAACTAGCGATGAAGTATGGGAAAGATAAACAAGTATCGTCTTTTGACCAGGTTGATGGGGAATTGGCTTTGGATAAAACAACCAACTTGGTTTATGACTTTTCTGGTTATCCACTGATAGGCGGTGATGTGGTGTCAAGTGGTGATCAAACTAAACAAGATGGAGTAATAAACGGAGTTGATTTTGCCTATATTAAGTCAAAATCGTTAATTCATGAAACGGTGGCTGAGGGAGGATTTCTCAAGGGTGATTTGGATGGAAATTGTCAAGTGAATTCGAATGATATTAATATCATAAAAATGTCGTTGCAAGAAAAGCAAGACCAACTATACTAAATCAAGAGATGAAACCATTAATTTTGCCGTTTTTGCTGCTGGTGGCGGTGTTGTTGGGTTTTGGGTGGATGAATGGTAGATTTGGGAATACTGATTTTTTGCCTAAAAAAACATTGAGGGAAAAAACGTTATTTTTTGAGTCAAAAGTAGACTTGGAAATGGGAAAAGAGGGAGAGATGGATTTGATGGCAAATTATGGGTCGGCACCAGTGACTGGCTTTAAAATTGAATTGGTCTATGACCCGACGGTGATCAAAATTAGTGGATTGACAGTTAACAGGGATGTTTTTAATAAATTGATTGAAAGTAGTACGGATCAAAATTTTGGAAAGGTAAAAATTGAAGCGATGTCCAATTTTGCGGCGGGGACATTGAAAACTGGGGTGCAAAAATTGGCGACAATTAAAATGACAGGTTTAAAAAAGGGTGGGATGGTGATAACTGGAGGGAGACGGCCCGAGGTGACGATTTGGGAAAGAGGAAATTTGGTGGAAGGAGATTTTGAAATACAGGGGTTTAAGGTATCGGTAAAATAATTTTTCAAATTTTGTGGGCAATGATAGACTCGAACTATCGACCCCCGTCTTATCAGGACGGTGCTCTAACCAACTGAGCTAATTGCCCAAAATTTATTTAGTATATCACGCAAAAATTGGGTTTAGTTTATTTCAATCTCCCTGCCTGCCGGCAGGCAGGCCTAAATCCCTCTTTGACAAGAGGGACTTAAAAAGATAAATTAGTGAATGGAAATAATAAAATATATAATCGATTTGTTTTTACATATCGATAAAAATTTGGCAATGGTGATTGAGAATTTTGGAGTGTGGTCTTATGTGATTATGTGGCTGGTAATTTTTGTGGAAACTGGGTTGGTGATTATGCCGTTTTTACCGGGTGATTCGCTTTTATTTGCGGCGGGGGCACTGTCAGCATCACTGAATGCATTTAACATTTGGGTGTTGTGGGGAATATTGGTAGTAGCTGCTTTTTTGGGAGATACGGTGAATTATTGGATTGGCCATAGAATTGGGGAAAAGGCATTTTCAATGAACAATAAATTTCTTAAAAAAGAACATTTGGAGAAGGCCCAGGCATTTTATGAAAAACATGGGGGTAAGGCGATTGTGTTGGCCCGGTTTGTGCCGATAGTGCGGACATTTGCCCCGTTTGTGGCAGGGGTGTCAAAAATGAATTATGGCAAATTTATTTCATATAATTTTTTTGGGGGACTGGCTTGGGTGACAATATTTTTAATGTCGGGTTTCTTTTTTGGTAATATACCCTTTGTTAAGGAAAACTTTCATTATGTGGCGTTGGGGATAATTTTTGTTTCCGTGGTGCCGATGGTGATGGAGATGAGAAAAAAATAAAATGAGTAATAGAGATTATTATGAAATTTTAGGAATTGGAAGAGATGCTGATGATGGTCAAATAAAGGTTGCTTTTAGAAAATTAGCGAGAAGATATCACCCTGACGTTAGTAAAGAACTGAATGCTGAGGAGAAATTTAAAGAATTGAATGAGGCTTATGGGGTGTTAAGCGATGCTAATAAGAGGAGAGAATATAATGTAAATAGAGCTGAAGGAGCTAATGTTGGAAATAATGGAAGTGGTTATAGTGAAGGGTAAACAGTAAATGTCGGTTGGGAGGATGTTTTTAGCAAAAATCCGTTTGCAGATTTTTTTAATAGTGGATTTAGTGATTTTTTTGGCAAAAAATCGACTGCAAGTAATAGGGAGAGTAGTTACCAAGATCCGCGAGAAAAACTGAAAAGAGAACAGGAGCTAAAGAAAAAAAGAGAAAATGAGTTAAAAGAAGCTGAAAGAGCAAGACGGCAAGAAGAAAGTGATGCTAAATTTGCCCGAAATTTGGAGCGAAAAAGAAGGGGTCTAGAGCCTGAGAAAGAACATAAAAAACGTCACGAACCACCAGAGGGAATAGTTTATTCAATAAAACCTGGGGTGGATAAGGATGGAGTGTATTTTGCTATTCCTGAGGCTGAAATTGATCTGTTGGCGGCGATGATTAAGTCAAGAAAAGAAAGTATTGACGGCGAAGGACAGCAAGTTGTATCTGAAACATATGTAACTCGGTGGTCGAATGAAAAAAATGATTTTTTGATTGCGCTAAAACCTGGGTATTTGCGAGGTCTATCAAAAGAGGTTTATAGTAAAGAACAATTTGTATGGATGAGTAATGTTGATAACAAATTAAAACCTTCTGGATATGGGCTTAATGGTAAATTTCGGGTGCTTTTCCCAGTAGAATTTGGTTAATAATTTTCATTTTTCTTTTTGTTTTTAGTCCTCTGTGTAAACGAACTTTATCTTTCAAATGAGCAAATGAACCTTCCAAAGAATTGTTGGTGTTTGGGAAGTCAAATTTATGTTGTTTTGATAGTCTTTTGTAGACAAAAAGATATCGTAAATTGGTGATTAAGCTTCGGTAGGCTGATCGTGTTCTCTTGTGGGTATAAAACCAGTGTTTGGTACCAGGTACAATACTTTTTTCTTTTAGAAATTCATGCCATTTTAAATACCAAGCATTTAAGATAAAACTAAATCTAGTTTCATTCATTTTTGGGATTAATTCAGCCAATTGTTTTAGTTGTTGCGAAGCCAAAAGTTTTGGATTTGATGTTAAGTATCTTTTAATAATTGCCACTTGATGGAACTGACACATCTGAATGGGAATACGTGGAAAGTAGGATGATAGTCGAAGATTTTTACCATCACAAACAATCATTAAAATGTTTTGTTTTTGTAAGATTAATTCATTAATTCCCTCAATTATTGGTATTAAACTTTCTGTCTCAGAAAAGTACCATAACAAATTAGTTTTACTGATTAAATCTCTAAAAACTGTTACTCCAAATTCATGTCCATAAAAGACCGTATCAATCCCAAGAATGACTGATTTTGGTTTTAGTATTGGATAATGAAATTTAACCTCATCAATACGTTTTCTGATTGTTTTTATGGACAAACTGTACTTGCCAGACAACTGTTTATGACTTTGTTTTCCAAATACATAATCAGACCAGATTTTATGAGTTAATTTGTCCTTCTTTTTGCCTCGAAACCTATGTTTACAATCATTGCATTTGTATCGCTGAACATTGCTTTCCTTACCGTTTTTCTTTACTGAAATTGAGTTACAAACAGGACATTTTTATGTGTCATAGATAAATAGAATAAACAAATGAAGGAAGTTTACACTAAATAGTCACTTTTTAGCACCCGATATTTACCATTATCCC
>VFLE01000120.1 GCA_009885205.1 Candidatus Shapirobacteria bacterium
CGACAAGGGAGGCATTGGAAATTGGTGCTCCTGTAGTAACACTTCCCGGAAAATATTTAGGAGGAAGATGGTCTTTAGCTTATTATAATATTATTGGAGTATTAGATTTAGTAGCAAAAGATAAAGATGATTATGTCGATCTAGCTTTACAATATGGTAAAAATAAAGACGACAATTTACAGATAAGACAAAAAATAATGGACAATATTCATAAAATATTTTATAGTGATGAAGCTGTCGAGTCATGGGTAATGGTTTTTGAAGCCATAATGAATTCTGGAAATAAATAACAATACGCGCGATATATTTGGATATATATGAAAAAATGAAAATATTACGTTCATTCTTTCAAGAGTATTTTGAAACATTTCAGATTCAAGGACAGTTTCCGTAACATTTACCTTGATAATACCAATAGTCGCGATTTTGTATAGTCATATCGCTATAGACCGGTTTATTACTGGCACCCGTTTCGCTACCCGCAACACATTTAGTCCCTCCCATTAAAACGCAACAGGACGTTGACGCACATGTTTGTGGATCCAAGGTTGTGCATTTTTGGTTTTTTGCTAAATTATCTGTTGCATATTCAGTGCAAAATCCTCCCTGCAAATAGGACGCTTGCGTGATAGGAGTGGTTTGTGATAGATTGGTTGTTCTGCTTAAATAAATACTGTCTTCATAATTCGGTTGATATCCCATGGCGGAATTAAAAGGAAAACTTCCCGGTTCATAATAGATCGGATATGGATCAATTAGTTTAAGATCCACGTCAAATTTGGTTTGTTTTGCCTCTTTTTCTGAACCACGAATCTCAGGTCTTATGGATGCGTAGTCATTCAAGTTGTTAACGTCGTATGTTGCGTTTCCTGGAGAGGAATTTATATCATTTAAATCGATCACATTGGGACATTTTTTTTCGTCATCCTTGTAATTTTTACTGGTGACTATTGGAACAATTCCGCCATATTCCGGCTCGATATTTGATCCTGGCGGTTTAACTTCGTTTTTCAATTTACATCCGTTTGGTATGGGCATCATTTTTACTATGTTTGGTGTATTTCCTTTTTTAAAATTTATAGCATATTGCCCCTTGGGTATTTTACTTCCGGATGGTATGTCTTTTGCATCTGGGAATTTCATTTTCATTAAATCATTAACATTATCCGGCAATCCAGGACTATTGGAATTACTCATTCCGGGCGCGTTTTTTCCGGATAGATTATTAATCATATCTTTTTTTTTTTGCGTCTGCTTCCATCGTTTTAGCCCCTTTTGTTGCTTCCTCGTTTTCCATATTGCTATATAGCTGCGCTTTCGTTAAAGCTCCCTCTTTTTCTTTGGGTTTTACCCGCTTCCATATTTCAGATAGAATAATATAACTGATTGCGATAAATAACCCAATTTTGAATATAGTCGAAAAGAAACTTCCGAAAATTCGATCTAAACAAAAGAAAGCGGGCAAATTTAACCTTTTGAAAATAGAACACAGAAAAACCAAAGACCCAATCACAATTGTTATAATTTTGTATATTTCCATTTACAATAATTAGATATAAAAATTGATCCAAATGAATATAAACTTCTCTTACAATATATTATTAGCAAAATGATTATTCCGATCAAATGTTTTACCTGCGGCAATGTTCTTGCGGATAAATTTAGATATTTCCAAGACGAGGTCCGCCGTATTAAAATTCAAAAGGGCGTAAATCTAGAAAAGGTTATTTATTTGACCAAGACGACGATCGACAAAACCCCCGAGGGTGAAGTTTTAGACACATTGAAGCTGACGAATGTATGTTGTAGGCGTCATATGTTGACGCACGTGGATATTGAATAATTTGTTTTCAATATATATAATGCCTAAAAAAACAAAAACGTCGACAAAGCGAAAGGTTCGTACCAACAAATCGAAAAAAAGGGTTAGAGGTGGGACGACTGCATTCCCAACTGTCGATAATGTAATTCCCTATAATAAAGAGATTGGGTCTTACGGTGATCCGAGTGATCCGTCGTCAATTGTTTCTGCGCGCAATTTTAATTTAACGGGTGGGAAAAGGCGACGCTCTGCCAAAAAACAAAAAAAAATGAAAACGAAGATGCGCGGCGGAAATATTTTTAATTACGATTTGTTGACTGGCCATTCTTATCAATCGAATGCGGTTCAGTCTTTAAATTCCAGTTCTGGGACGGAAAATACGCTGGGTAAGATTACCGGAATGCCTCAAAATACGGGGCCAAATTTAGGATTTGGCAAGCTTCCTTCTGCGGCAGTCGTTTAATTTTTTGTTCCAACTTTCCAAGATTATTTAGGAAATAATCTACCTATACATTATAATATGGCGATTGCTGGCTTGCGTAATTTATGTACCCCTGCATATGTGTATTTGGTAATATCGATAATTGCCATGGTAATTATGTTTTATCAAAACATAGGAAATGTGAATAAATATTGCCTTGGAACATACAGCTGTGTTGTTTCCAGCACGATTATGATATTTTTAATTAAGGCGATTTATATTTTATTCTGGACATGGATTCTTAATTTGATCTGCCGTGCTGGTGCTCCTGGAATCTCATGGTTCTTGGTTCTTTTACCGTTTATTTTAATGTTTGTTCTAATCTCTCTTTTATTTATTTCGGGATAATAGCACACTTGGCAAAAATATTTACACGTAATATACTATATATTATGTTTAAAATACATTTTCACAATTCAACTCCGCCTCCTTTACCTCCATCAATTCGGCCTCTTCTTGTGCAGCCGCCTCAAATAAATCGTTCTTTAGCACTTCCTCCGCAAGTCTCGATGCGTATGTCCATGCTTCAGCGAACAGTTCCCACCACGACGGGCTGCGGTTGCGGCGGCGGGCATTAACCGGTTATTCGATTATTTGTGTTTTTCAACAATAGCACCCTGTTTTGTATTATTTTTCAACTCTATTTTTTCTAATGCATATTGGCCACATGGACCACAATGGTCTTCATTTGATAAATCTATTTTGTTATTCATCTGCGTGCTGCAATTTTCTATTCTCCATCGTCCAACCGGCTTTGGCAATTCTTTCGGAATTAATTTTTTGATAATATCGGCTATATATTTCATATAATATATTATATATCGACAAACTCTGGTTATATTTAAGTATTTTATGGACAAAATGATGATTTTCGAATAATAAAAAATTGATTTAAATATATAAGAGTAATTTATCTTATATACTTGACATGGATCCAAAGATTAAACCGATATCAGATGAAGATGACATTTACCGATTCACGCTGAGCGGCGTTGACGTTTGCTTCGCCAATTCTATCCGACGAACTATATTATCGGATATTCCGTGTGTTGTCATACATACCGAAACGCATGAAACGAATAAATGCGCTATTTCGGTAAACACGGGTAGACTACATAATGAAATTATAAAACATCGCTTAAGTTGCATTCCGATTCATTCAGCCGATTTGATTGATTTTCCAAATAAATATACACTCGAGGTTCACGGAAAAAACGATACGGACAATATAATGTACGTTACCACAGAGCATTTTCGAATTAAAAACAAAGAAAATGGGAATTATTTGACCGAAAATGAAGTGCGCAAAATTTTCCCACCGAATCCGCAAACAAATTCGTTTATTGATTTTGCTAGACTTAGACCAAGAATAACGGATTCGATTCCCGGTGAAGAATTGAAACTTACCGCCGAGTTTAGTATCAGTACTGCCAAGACAAACAGCATGTATAATATGGTATCTAAGTGCGCGTATGGAAACACAATCGATTCAGCGAAAGCGGCCGAGGTATGGGAAGAACAAGAACAAAAACTTAGGTCGGACGGAATGTCAAAAGACGATATTGAATTTCAAAAAAAGAACTTTTATTCATTGGACGCGTATCGACATTTTATTCCAAACAGTTTCGATTTTTCGATAAAAACAGTTGGCGTATATGAAAACAAGGAATTGATGAAAAAAGCCTGCGCCATTTTGCAGAACAAATTCATTGATATGATACAGAGCGTTGATTCGGATACGATCCCCATTTTCAATAGCGAAACAACGATGGATTATTGTTTCGACGTTTTGATAGAAGACGACGATTACACAATCGGCAAGGTTTTGGAATATGTATTATATGAAAAATATTATCAAGGAGAGAAGACGCTATCTTTCTGTGGTTTCAAAAAATTTCATCCACACAATTCCGACAGCACAATCCGAATTGCATTTGAAAAGAAGGCGGAAAAAAATATGGCACAACAATACATAAGAGAGGCGTGTGTTATTTCGCAAGAATTATTTAAGAAAATATATTTGATGATTCAATAACCGTGAGGACGAATAACACAATGGGAGGGAGACAAAATTGATTTAATTATTTATTTTTTACCGTCAATAAATAGTTAAATGGAAAAGAAGGTGAATTCAAAGATCGAAGAGTACGTCACTAAATTCAAGGACGATATCCGTTCGAAAATATTGGAGCTAAATTTTGATGAAAAATCCAAGTGCGCTGAATTAGTCGAGTTTGTCTACGATTATAGACGATTGACACTTCAAAAGGACGATTTTGTAAAACGCAAGCGCGTTAAGAATGCAATTCCCAATTCGAATAGATGCATTGCCAAGCGTGCAAGTGGAGAGCAGTGTACTCGTAGAAGAAAAACCGATTGCGAATTTTGCGGAACTCATTCAAAAAGCACTCCACATGGATTAATGAGCACAGACGCGTCCTCCTCTTCAATAACGCACAAGGTCGACGTGTTTGCAGAAGAAATAAAGGGAATCGTTTATTATATTGATAAATACAACAATGTTTACAAAACGGAGGACATTCTATCCGGGACAGAAAACCCGAAAATCATCGCAAAAAGCGTAAAAGTAGGTGATTTTCATACTATACCGGAGTTTGGTCTTCTTTGACAAAACCGCTATTTTATTTGTTCACTATTCGAGTAATATTTTCTCGGACGGTTTCTTCGCGACTGTCTAATATATATTTGTTTAGTTCCGTTGCTTTTGTTGCGTCTCCTTTGTAAAAAGTATTTAATATATTTAGTAATGTTTTTTTTGTGATTGGTTTTCTTGTTTTCGTTTTGTTATAAACAATCTGACCGTCATTTAAATCGAAACAATCAATTTCGTTCTTTTTCATCACCTCAATTAGCGTATTCGAAATATTTTTCTTTTCTTTTTTCCGTTTTGCTAATTCGGATTGTAGAGTCCGCATTTCGTTATCTATTTTAACCCACTCTTTAATTGTACTAATAAGTTGATCTTTAGTCTCCATTCTAGTTATCTAAATATATAGTAAACCTATATATTTAAATATTTTAACTGAATATTTTTATACAGTAGTTATATTAAAGATCAATGAGAAAAATGAATTTTTACAACACAAATGGATATGTTCCGGATAATTCGAAACCTACTCAATTATTAACTTTTTCGACGCATCGAATTCCCATATCACAGCCCGCGCCTTACCTCGATTATTCTCCTTCAACCGCCGAACCTTCGAAAAAAATAACGTGGGGAGAACCCACCTGGTTTTTGTTTCATACACTTGCACATAAAATTCGCGATGATATGTTTCCGCTTTTAAAAGGAGAATTGTTTAATCTTATTAAAACTATATGCAGTACTCTCCCGTGCCAAGATTGTGCGACGCATGCCACAAATTATATGAATAACATAAATTTTCAAGCAATTATTACAAAAGAACAATTAAAGGATATGTTGTTTGTTTTTCATAATTCAGTAAACGCGAAAAAAGGATATCCGTTATTTCCTCGTGACCAACTCGATAAAAAATATGATTTGGCGGTTACTTCGAATATTATCAATAATTTTTCGGTCCATTTTGAAAAAAAAACAAATAATTTGAGAATGACTCCGAATAATTTTCACAGAACGCGCGCTATTTATCGTATAAAAGAATGGTTCAAACAATATATTCAGTTTTTTGATCCTTGATTAGTTGAATCTTCAAGGGTGTATTTTAGTGTATTATTTAGATTCTGTGTCTTTTTTAACCGATCTGCATCGATACATGCTTCGACTCGGTTGTGTGCAAACATCTTTGTTGCTTATACCGCTAAAATAAGTCAAATTCGCAACTTTGGTAGAATCGATAATCATTGCCCATAAAACTCCAATCAACCCACCGATGATGAGCGCGGTTAATAAAAATTCAGGTGTAGCACAGTTGTTCGATGTGCTCCAAATGAAATCGGCGACAACAATGACCGGGAATATAATAAATGTCGCAATGTTTTGCGTTTGTAAGTTATTTATTCCAATGAAATAAGACAAATAAGCCAACGTGTATCCAAATACAGTCTGGCTTAAAGGTAACCTTGAAATTGGTTCATTTGCTCCTAAAGTCAACATATTGCATTTGGCACTTGCGATCATAGGCTCTGTTGATTTGGGTAATACATTACCGATTACAACAGTAGTTACAGCGGCTATTAATAATCCGACGAGATAAATAAGTCCTTTGAAATCTTGGTTAAATATAGATTGAAGAGCAAAATAACTAACAATAATGAATGGCGCTAGCCTGAAAAACAAATAGACTAAATTGATAATATTCAAATCCATTTATTATTTCGATAATTTATATTATTCGTAGATAATGTTCCGATGTATACAATGTCTTGGACGTTTATTCAAATATATATGGCATGGCCTCGTTTATTGTGTTTATCGGTATAAATTTAATTCCTGATTTTTCAAAATAATGGCCATATTTTCGATTGCATTCTTCGAAATCCTGCTTATTTTCAATGGGATATAAAAATGTTTTCACGCCGGATCGAATTCCGCCTATTATTTTTATATCTAGACCCCCAATGGCAAGAACATTTCCTTGCAATGTGATTTCGCCAGTAATCGCCACCTGATTTTTTATTTTCCGATTGTTAAATAAACTATAAATAGCAAGGGAAATGGCTAGACCCGCAGATGGGCCGTCTTTGGAAACAGCGCCCTCTGGACAATGCACATGGATTCCTTGTTTGTACATCTTGGACCTTTCCACTATTTTGTTTTGTGCTTCACGCGACGTCAATGCCCATGCCAGAGTTTTCGCGACATTCATGCTTTCCTTCATGACATCACCTTGCATTCCGGTTAAATGTAAATCTAAAAACCTTTCCGAAGGGAAATAAGCACACTCAATTGGTATTATTCCTCCTTTTCCAGTTGAACTTGCCCATAGCCCGTTTATGATTCCTATTTTGGGGTCAGAATGTATTTTTCGTTCAGACATTTTTTTGTATTTTTTTAAATAGGTTTTCCCTAAACAATCTTTATCTATAATGATGGGCAATTTATAATCGCGGGTTGTGTCCAAGAGCTCCATATTTATTTCTCCATATAAATCGAATAAAGTCTCCTTCAGTTTTCTAACACCAGGTTCCATAGTATAAGTGTCAATCATATATTCGATTGTTTCATCGGGCATAACAACCGTATTTTCAAACCCTAGTTTTTTATTCATTTCCGGTAAAATGTAATCTTTCGCAATGACAATTTTATCGTCCCACGACAAGTTGTCGAATTTTACTCTATGTATTCGGTCAAGGAGAATGTGATCTATCTGATCGGGATCGTTATATGAAAAGATGAAAAGAACCTTGGATAAATCAATGGGTATTCCATTAAAATATTTGTCTTGGAATTCCGAGTTTTGGGTTGAATCAATCGCGTGCGTCAAGATGCTTATTATTTCTCTTCCTTGTTCTGTTTTGCTCACTTTGTCAAGCTCATCGATATAGATGATTGGATTCATACATTTTGCGTCCATCAATATATCAACAATCTTCCCCCAAGAAGAATTTACGTATGTGTAGTTATGCCCCTCAAGCGTGGAACCATTACACGATCCACCCAGAGCAATAAACGCAAAGGGTCTAGGATTACCATTTTCATCTTTCAAACAATTAGAAAGACCCCGTTTTGCCAAAGACGTTTTTCCTATTCCGGGAGATCCTTCAAATCCAAAACAATATCCAGTCTGTTCACCAGTTATCCATTGCGATATAATTTTAAGTATTTGCGATTTTGCACCTTGGTGTGCATAGATGGATTCTTCAAGGGACGAATTTATTTCGATCAGAGCGGATTGGATAGAGCTTATTTCATTTTTTATAGTGGCAATTTTGCTTTCTATTTTGGAGTGAGGGTTATTCGGATCTATAATATTGTTTATTTTCAGTTTTAATGCGAATGAAAAATTTGAAATAGTTTTTGAAATGACATGAATCAATTGGGTCCGATTTGCGGTAGAAATTGATACGTCAAAATGATTATCAATCTTCTTTATGTGCCTAGCAATATCTACCAATTTTGTTTTACTCAAAGAAGGTATTGTTTTTTCGGAATAATCGATAATATCGGATATTAATTTATTTTCTATCTTTTCTGTGATTTTGCTTATTTCAAATATCGTATATTTTTGTTTAGGTTCTTCAAAATGAGCGGAAATTTCCAATAATTCGCGAAATATCTCGTTTATTTCTTCCATTTTGCATAAAATAGGCTCCCGCCTGTAAGTTTGAAACGGAATTCGCATAAGACCTTCTAAATATTGTTTTGCTTTATTTGCCTGATCGTCCGGTCTTCCTTTTATTTCTTTCAGTTTTTCCATTGCTTTGTCTTTTATACGGTCATTTGCTTTCAATAAAATAATTTGTTGTTCCAATGATACGCGATTTACGTCGTATTTATTTGACATTTCATTCGAATATTGTATTGTATTTTTCATCACACCTTTAAAATATATTTTTATCTTCCAAGGGAAACTGTCATAAATTATGGTTTGTCTGTCTATTTCCGTTTTATCGATTTGATCTATTGTTTTTTCGCAAGTTAATAAATCGTACAATATATAAGCTACATAATGAATGTCATGTTCATTTTCATATGTTAATAAATGAATAAGCAAATTACGCTGATGCAACAAATCCATATCCAAGAATTTTTTAATTGTCGAATTTAAATTGCTGCTTTTTATATTTTTGATATCAATCATAATACAGTTATATTTTTTATGAATATCGCCATTGCTATATAGCAGATAGTCTTTTAAAGTGAACGCATTTACCATTCTTAACATGGTTGTTTTATCAATATTTTGTGGATGGTTGTTTACGTATTCTACTATTTCTGCGTTTCGACTCGATATATATTTTTCTTTGACCAACCATTCTATATTTATATTGTCGATAAACCCGTACAAGATGAGTGTTTTTTTAAGGACCTCGTTTTGCACAATGATTCTAATTCCATGCACGGAAAAAAGAAAGGAATTGCGAAATGAATCGCATTCTAGACAGTGAATACTATCCAATTCTTCCAATTCGGGTTTATTTGTATCTATTCTTTGTTTTGATTGGGCGATTTTCCAATTAAATGCTTTGTAACCTACATAGGACGTATGGTTTTTAATCAACTCGAATTTTGATAAAAATAACTCTTCGTCGATATCGCGCCGATTGCTTGTTAGACAATAATCTTTTCCAAACGTCACGTAAAAAATATCATCCACATTGTTTGTTCCAAATTCGGCGAGAAGTATGGACAATTTGTCAAATATTTTTTGCATTTCGGACAAAGTTTCATTTTGACTTATATTTTTTTCGTTGGTGGCGGCATAGTTGGTTTCAAATTGTTTTATTCTTTTGCATAATTCACTTAAATTATTATTGCAAATATTAAATTCACAGTTACTAAATAGACCAAAATTTTTATGTTTTAAAATTGCCGACGCAATATTTTGTATAATTTTATGCGCTTTTGATATTTTTTCCGATACAAAATTGTTAAAATTTGCATCGGAATGAATATCTCGGTCCCCCCCATTCATCATTTTTTTCTAGCTTTTCTTACATTATCCCGTTATTTTTTTGCAAATGATATAAAAAGTAAAAGACATATAATATAATGGGAATTCCAAGCTATTTTTCGTATATTATTAAAAATTATTCTAATATTATACGTGATTTACGGGCTATTAATTCAAATGAGCAAAAATTTCATCATTTATATATGGATTGTAATTCCATTATATACGACGTTTTCAGAGAAATTGAAAATTCTGACACTATGAATGTATATCAATTAGAAGAATTGATTATATCCAACGTTCTACAAAAAATAGACGGGTATTTGGAATTTATAAAACCGGAGAAAACCGCTTATATTGCGTTTGATGGCGTAGCTCCCTTGGCGAAGATGGAGCAACAGCGCAGTCGACGCTATAAAAATATTTCTAACCAAGGATGGTCTACTGCAAACATTACACCCGGAACGAATTTTATGAAAAAATTATCTTCGAGAACAAAGCAATATTTTTCTGCATATGAAAATAAACTCGGCATAAAAAAAATACTTATATCAACGTCCGATGAGCCGGGGGAGGGGGAACACAAAATGTTTCAATATGTAAGAGATAATGCTATTCTACCGGGGGAAACCGGAGCGGTTTATGGTTTGGATTCCGATCTGATAATGCTTTCTATTTTCCATTGTCGCCTGTTTGAAAATTTGTATATTTTTCGCGAGGCAAACGAATTTGTAAAAAGTTCAATCACATTAAACGGGTCTCATTCGTGTTATTTTATGGATATAAAGCTGCTTTCTGAATCAATTCTCTGTGAAATGCAATGTGGAATGGCAGATAAACATCGTATTTATGATTATGTTTTTTTATGCTTTTTTTTAGGAAATGATTTTTTACCGCATTTTCCAAGTTTAAACATACGAACTCATGGAATAACCGTTTTGTTGGATATATATAGACTTTTCGTAGGCAATTACGCTGATCGGTTTCTTATTTCGAAACTGTCTATGAAAATAAATTGGAAATATGTCCATCTTTTTTTAAAAGAATTGTCCAAGAGAGAACATGATTATATATTGCAAGAATATAAGGTTCGTGAAAAGTGGGATAAACGATATTGGGGGTCAACTACAGAGGAAGAACGAGAAACACTAAAACAAAGCGTTCCTGTTATTTATAGGCCCTGTGAAAATTACATATGTCCAAGCGAAAAGGGGTGGGAGAAACGATATTATAAATGCCTGTTTCGCGGCAAAGACGAGAAATCAATCTGTTTAAATTATTTGGAGGGATTAGAATGGGTGTTTAAATATTACACGGTGGAATGTCCAAACTGGAGATGGAAATACAATTACGACTACCCACCGCTTTTGTCCGATTTATGTAAACACGCACCTAAAAATGAAATAGACCTTATTCAATGCTCCGGCAAAAAAAATATACCCGTATCTCCCAATGTGCAATTGGCCTATGTCCTCCCACCCGCGAGCCACCATTTACTTGAGCGCCGCGTTCATGATATTCTGGAAAAAAATTATTCAGAATTTTATCCTAGAGACTATACGTATCAATGGGCATTTTGCCGCTATTTGTGGGAAGCACATGCGGAATTGCCTGAAATTTCTGATGCGATTTTGGATAAATGGCAAATTTTATTGAAGTAGGGAGAGCAGAAATGTTGTTATCGGTATAAATCTTTACACCCTTGAAGATTTATAATGGGACACCCCACGCGAAGCAGAGGCGTCTCAATAGAGATTTAAGGGCAACTTTGCTACGCTTAACCTATAAA
>VFLE01000091.1 GCA_009885205.1 Candidatus Shapirobacteria bacterium
CCCTTAACCCTTAAACATGAAAGGAGGGGTTTTAGGGGAACGTAGTTCCCCTAAGCGAATTCTGATGACCTTGGTTCCCCTTGGAGGGATCTTAAGGGAACCTTGGTTCCCTTAACCTTAAGTTACATCACACACGCCAACATGGAAACCAAAATGGCAACAAGAGACGACAGATAAATCCAAACAAAATGCCCGAATGCATGTTTCGTTCCGACTAAACTTTGCAATGTCGAGATTTGTTTATTTTGTATGGCAACATCCTTATCGAATTCAATGTGGAAATCAAGCGGATATTTGATGGAAGGGGTAGACGTCGTAGATGAAGATTTTGCCATATTTATAACTTGCTCTAGATTATTCAAATTGATTTGCGTGATCAAAAAATTATAATTGAAATTTTTGGCGTCAATTTTATCAAAGACATTGCTTTTCACAATGGACGACATTAATTTAGAGAGACCCCATATATGTATGAACCAATATCCTAATGTGTTTTCAAAAATAGTAATCAAATTGGGATTTGTACCAAGGCCAAACATTGTGACGGCGACAATGACAAAGGCAGCCAAAGTATTCCAAAAAACAAAGAGCGCATCCTTTTTCCCCATTTTATCGATTTTGGCCTCTTTATCATTCATGATCATGGTTCGATAGAATATTAGGTTTGATATATATCCCACTCCAACAACGAGGGAGAATAAAATGACACCGCGATACCAAGAAGTTTTCCTATAAAACACAAAAGAATAAATGAGAGCGATTGGCACGGGGAGAACCACGCTAATAATAAAAAGGACAAGCCATACTTGGGATGCGTCTACTTTTCCGGGTTGAGGAAGAATTGAATCGGCTGACATTTAGGTAAATAAAGTATCTATAGTATTCGTAGATACTTTAAGGGGAGTTAGACGTAGTTACTCGAATAATGATATATACCAGTAAAATATGGAATATCCAAAATTGATTGATAACGGCGCTATAAATTATATGTACGACGCTTTACAAATATGTCACACAAATCGAGTAAAGATCTATTATATTGCTCTAAATGTAGGCGTATTTTTGCTGTTTATTATTGTAACCACGTTGGTGTTGTATTATTGCTATAAGAAAAAGCCGACGCCGTATGAACAGAAACGGAAAATGTTGAAGGACCAAGAATACATTTTGTCTAAAATAAGACATTACCAAGGAGAACAACAACGATTATCGGCGTCGTTTATTGAAAAAATCCCTATTCGAGTGCCGACCACGAGTATTTATGATCGTACTTTCGGGTAGTTAAGATAAGGGCGTTTTTTATTTTTGCGTGTTTTCCTTTTTCCGGCGGTTTGTGTTGCTAATGCTTCTTGTATTTTTATCTGCGCTTCTTTATACATTTGGGTTCCATGCTCTAGCTGCATAGTTCCAATTCTTTTTTGTTCAGTTCCATCTTCATATTTCCCGTTTTTCAAAAGAATTTCACCTTCCGAAATAAGCTCTTTGCCTTTGTCGATGTATTTTTGTGCCATTTCAGATTGGTGTATGTATGGGGCAATAAGTAAGTCTTTTTTTTTATTTGTCGTTTGCATATTAATTGCAAGTTCCATAGATAATATATTTTGTTCCATTGAATCCAATGCTGTTGTTTGTTTTTCAAAATACAGTTTTATCGTTTCTTCTCCTTTACTTTCCGCTATTTTCCATCCCTCATCAAATAGAGACAATAATTTGGCTATATCTGGTTTTGTGACATCATGTTTACAAACAAGGTATTCTTGAAATATTTTCATTAATTCATGTGCGCATTTATTTTTAAAAAAATAGGTTTTTGAACATGAATTTTCAATATCATTTAAATTTTCTTCGTAGTTATATAGTTTGTCTTTTACCTTCTTTTTGAAACAGGTTTCATATTTAGTACTTAAAAAATTTTGTCTAAGATCTCCAGTAAATTCTTCATTCTCAAATATTTCTCTTGTTTTATTCAAAATGCCAGAATAACGTTTTTTCATTTCTTCATATCGCGTCTCGTTATTTTGCAGTGAAACTATCCCACCATTATAATTTTTTTTTCACTTGCATTTTTGCGCAACTTCCTCCGTATCATTTTTTTCGATAAATGTTTCATGAAAAATATGACTCTTTTGTTATATCATCATATTTTATTTGGTATCTGTAATATATACAAGAAACAAAATGAATATTACGGAAGAAAAAAGAGAAGAAATACTTGCCGAAAACAATACGGCTCAATCTGATCTCCTCTTGCTATTAGACACATTGGACAATACAAAAATCGACGAACTTCGATTCGAAGATCCGATGCGTGGAGATTTAGATCTTTCCTTATTAAAAGATCGCGAATTTAAGCACATCCATACGATCGAATTCAATCGAGCAGGAGAAATCACAAGTATCAAAAATATACCCGAGGGAGTAAAGACATTGCGCTGCCCGGATCAGATGATTGTTGAAATGACAGACCTTCCTGAATCGATGGAAGAAATCGTATTGGACGGAAATTACTTGACGAATTTTGATGCGAAAGGTCTTCCTAAATTACGCACGTTGCATTTATCCAACAATGAATTGGAAATGATTGAGAATATACCCAATACACTAGAAGAATTACTGTGCGATAATAATTATTTGAAACAACTGGATTTAGCAAATGCCACCTCTTTGCACACGCTTCATTGTTCGAATAATCAATTGCTCATTGTAGCAAATCCACCTGAATCCCTGATCGATTTCCAAATGCAAAACAATCCGCTTACGGAAATGACAAGTACGGAAAAGACATCGAAAAGCGGGGAAATCAAATTCAATTATTTGGAAAGCATGTATGATTATTTTTCATTGAAACGAAAATATGAAGAAAAAGAGAAACAGATGAAACGCGCTGCTTATAAGAAAAATTCGAGATCCAAAAATGCGAAAAATAAACCAAAACACGCCCCCTGTATATCATGTAAACGCCCCGTGGGAAGCCTTTTTTTGAGGAAAAATGGGCGATATGTAGCGTTATGTGGGGACAAAGTACATCCGTGCAATTTGAATATCCAACTTTACAGCGGAAATTTCTTTAATAATGAGACTCTTTTGACGATTTATCGCGAAGATTTGGATACGACGAAAGAGGGGATTATAAAACAGAAAATGGATACGCTGTTTAATTATATTGGAGAACACGAATCGGTGGAAAAATTCAAAGAGGAATTGAATAAATATACAGAGGATAGCAAAATGTACAAAGATTTATTGGAACGTCATAAAGATTTGTACGAAAATGAGGAACGCAATTTGTATTTGTCCAAGAAGACTGAGGAAATATATGAAACAATCAACGAAATAAAGACGCACATAAAAGAGTATGATATTACGGGGAATCGGAAAGCTCTTTTAACGGGGATGCGTATATATAAACGTGATTTGATGCCGGCGGTCGGAGCTAGGCGGATAAAAAAATACGGAATAATGGAAATGGACGTTTTTCCGGACAACGACGGATCGCGATTGGTACAATATGAATTGCCTTTGCAGAAAATGGATTTTACGTTTGGAGAACCTTCGAGAGTGATAAAGTATCAAATTTAGTGACCTTGGTTCCCGTTTTATAACTCATTAGAGTTGTATTATACATATGCGCGAATATAAATTTCCATTTGATACTTGTGAAAACCAAATAAAATATTTTT
The DNA here is from genome assembly GCA_009885205.1 of Candidatus Shapirobacteria bacterium. Lineage (GTDB taxonomy): Bacteria > Patescibacteriota > Microgenomatia > UBA12405 > UBA12405 > UBA12158. Next base: position 3,681 of record VFLE01000091.1, read on the forward strand.
TGTTAAAAAACACATAAAAATTGAAATGCTTTTTCTAAAATTTACAGATAGTAAAAACAATAACAACCACCAAGAAAATGGCTTCCGCAATTGATATGTCTCTCATCAAACACAACGATAATTGTCCAGTCATTTGGAACCCTATTGACCCATCCAATGTCAAAAAACATGCGGCATGGGAAATTTACGCCAAACATTACATGATGACAGACGCAAAAAAAACCGTAAAAATTAAAAACAAAACAATGGCGTATCCGGTTCATCAATGGATCGCTGTTCCGAATTACACAGTGGTACACGAAAATATAGACCCAAATAAAAGCAAATGGTGGAAAAACGATAAAGAATGGAAGAGTGAGGGTGATCCTTCTGCCGAAACCATTAAAACCCATGGATTGATAAAATGGCATGTATCGCCCAACGCAAAACCATCATGTTGGATAAAAGGCGAATATAAAGATGGTAAGGTCACGGAAATAGTAACGCCCAAAGCAGTTTGTTATATGACCTACGCACCACCTTGCCCAATGTGTTCTGCTATAATGGGTCTGCCGTGTAGTGCACCCCCGAAATATATAAAGGGTAAAAAATGAAAAAGTAGAAGTTGTGTTATAATTTTGTAAATTTATACATTTGTATCCTAATGTTTTTTTATTTTTTGTAAAATGATAATCTAAATTCGCCATAGAAAATTATTCAAAATCGTCCCATTTTACACCATTGAATATTTATAATGGGACAACCGAAGGTTGTCCCACTAGAGATTTAAGGGCAACTTTTGCTTCGCTTAACAGATAAATCAATTATAAGGATACGTAACTACGCCCGACAGAGGCGGGACTGTTAAAAGGGGCGTGTTCCATTATAAATGTTCATCGGTGTAAACTCTTGTTCTATGCAATAAAAATCCAGCTAATATATAATTTATCTAAATGATTCCTTGTCTTTTCCATATCTTTATTATATGCGTTATATACATCTTTTACATGATAAAATCTAGCAATATATCCAAAAAACATAATCATAAACAAGAGAACAAACAGTCTACTATTTATTTTCATAGATAACAGACTTCCAAAGAATGTATAATAGACTGCGTTTATAAAGAGAGAATATACAATTGTATGAAATATAACCGATATTAATAATGGATAAATATTCTGGGAAATCATTTCTGAAAGGGATATATTAGCATTTGTTGTGGATAAATATAATTTTGTAAACATATTATATAATGTTATTAGATAATTTTATTACCTATGATCAAAAGGTATTTATATCAATTATTTGTGGAGGATTATGGATTTATTTCAGGACATCTGATTGTTATAATTTGATTCCAAGAGAACATATTTTTCCAATATTTTTTGTGTGCATTTGGATATACTTGAATTATTACGAACCCCTATTTTTACCTATTGGATTATTGATATTGATTTCCTATTCATATATGCCTAGACTTTATAAAATTTTGGCGTTGAAAATGTAAAAATAGTCTTCTCTGTGATAAATAATGATTAATATCAATCCTTTATACCCCGATTGGTGTGGATACATAAAAAAATGACGTGGTGTCATATTTTTCTCATAATATTTCGGAAAAAAGACAATAAATCTTTTAATTGATTTATCGGTTAAGCGTAGCACAGTTGCCCTTGACAATCTAGTAGAACGTCTCAAGCGAAGCAGAAGCGTTCCATTTTAAATCTTCATCGGTGTAAAGGTCTGGAATCCGCTTCTTAGACTATGGATTTCACCCTTATTATAAAAAGGAGGGATTTAAGGGTCTAAGACGCGGATTTTGATGACCTTGGTTCCCCTTAACATGTCCCGTTATAATTGGAAATTCCATCCCAGTATACATTTTGCGAACTAGCCCATTTTTTTTTATCACATGCCCCCTTCCACATCAAAGCATCTTTGAAATTAATATATTGTGTTCCCTTGCTATCCGTTAGCAATCCACCGTTGGTATTATCGCCATTTAACGACAATTTGCCATTATTATAAACAGACCCTAAATTGGCCGCTCCGGGCATGGGAATATTGCATCCGCTCCCATCAGTTCTGACCTGCCAATAATCAGGACAATCGTTTGCG
>VFLE01000023.1 GCA_009885205.1 Candidatus Shapirobacteria bacterium
GAAACCTTAATTGCTGTTCGTGGTATAGAGGTTAATGATCTAGTAATAAATTCTTGTGCCGAATGAAGAGTATTCAACTTTTCTGCATACTCGAAATCATAAAAAAAATAAAAAGTCGCCTCTTCATTTGTATGTTGTTTGTATATAAATTTACGGGCATTAAATTTTGCTACCCGGTTTTCGCATTTTTTTGGGGAAGATGCATGTATATTATCAAGTGTTTCATAATCGTTCGCGGATATACCTTTTTTCCAAGTTATCCCTGCCTTAACCCACCCGCCACCTTTTTTTACAGATCGACGTTTATTTTTCCGATTCTTCCTAAACGTTTTTATCCTGCGATTTGTTTTACTGCGCATATAATATATACAAATATATTTCGGAAATAATATAAAGCATTCGCATCATATATATCATCTAAGGTTTAGAAGAGTTTTTCTCCCGTTATCAGATAACACAATGTATTACGAAGACGATCCGTTCTCCCCCTGTTTGCCGAATGACTACGATTTCGAATCGGACGAAATTCCCCAGTACGAGGATATGAACGAAGATGGTTCCATAGCGTCTTCGATGACATCCAATACGAGGCGTAAGCGCAAGTTGTATGAAAATGCCAAGGAAGTGGATAAGGGATATGCAAAGACCTGTGTTTTCATAGGCGGAAAGAAGGTGCCGATTCAATATTATCACACCTCCTATAATTCGGGTGCGACTATTCGCAATGCGACCACTGGGATTTATGAGACGGGTTTGAAGGTGGGGAGATCAAATCAGGACACTTTGTTCAAGGTGGTAATTCCTGCGAATAAAGAGGGTCATCAACTTTTTTATGATAGTCCGGAGCAATTTGAGCGCCATTTTTTTACTCAATTGTCGGTCGATATAAAAGAGAAGTGGGAGGCCCAGGCGATTCTCGCAAGAGAGCGACATATTGCCGAAGAGGAACGCAGGCAAACAAATGAGCGTGCTACAATCGAAATTCGATAGAAATCACGCAAACATTTTTTATTTTTATTCTTTTTTCTAAAATAAAAATTCAGCGATTTTTTATACATGTGATATACACATGACATCCGACTATATTCCCTATCCCGTTTCATCGGATAATTATCCACCTGCATCGACAAACGATTATTTGTATACTCTATCGCCCAAAAAAACGATGGTGATTATTTCCGCGGGACATAACAAAACAAAATCGTATTCATATACCGGTTTTTATTATATAAAAGGAACCCTTGTTTTTGACGTTTCTATCAACGCGGATCTTGGACAGATTACTCCCCTATTAAATGAATCCGGGGTTTTTAAAATTTCCGTTTCAACAATCCGATTGGAAAATGAAAAAATAAGAGTCTCTCTGTTTTGGGAAATTCTCCCTGATTTTTGCGGAAATTATTCTTATTTCACGGATCCTTTGAATAACGACGGACTCCATTTCCTTTTAACTCCTGACACGTTTTTAGACGAAGACGATTGTATAAACGAATATAATACATATTGCAACGAACCGAGCATTGTCATACACGAGTTTGGGAATATTCCGCTTAGTCGGAATTTGAAAACGGTTTCTGGAAAAACCCTCGGAATTTTCCAATTTTTTAAGGGGTCTTTTTTGTCCAAGACGAAACCCACCATTTTACCAAATACTTGTTTTAAGAATATGTTGTACGGGATTTCGGATGTGTCTCTAAAAACGGACACCTGGGATTTTTCGGAAGGAAAAGAGATTTCTTCTTTATTTGGAAATAAGAATGCTTCTTTGAAAATAAAAGAAAAACCCCGGGATATTTCACACAATACCAAAAAATCGCAAAAAAAATATATGGTTTTTACCAATATCGCATAAATAAAATAACAACATAATATAATCAAATCCATCTATAAATATGAGCCAGGCAGGAACATGGATATCCGACATTTCGAATCGAATTCAAGGAACATTGAACGGAATTTCCAATAACCAATTTTTAGATTATGCAATGATGAGTGGATTCGGCGATATTCCTATTGCGGCTTATGGAATGACTCTCATTGTTTTATCTACTTTAGCATATGCGACCATTGCGGATTCGAAGAATTTGTCCGATTTATCAGAAGCCACATATAATACCGTAAATGCTTTGGTTCCAGGAATAACCACATCGACAAAAAGAAACGAGAAAGAACTAATTGCAAAAGAAGAGGCAGACTACCAAAAAGAGATTGAAAAAGAAGAAAAGGAAAGGGAAAAAGAAGAAAAAGAGAGACTGGAAAAAGAAGAGAAAGAAAGACTGGAAAAAGAGAGATTAGAGAAGGGAGAAGCGGAGAAAAATTCACCCGAAAAAGAGAAAAAACAAAGTGATGAAAACGATGAGGAAGAGGAAAAAGAAGAAAAATCAATGGGCGGCAGAAAACGGAGGAAATCGAAACGGCATGTAAGATTTACTATACCTCGTACAAGAAAAATAAGAAAAAATTGATTTAATATATAATATAATCCCGATACTATATATTCACAACTATTCCCACATATGATCTATAAAACTGAGTCCTTTGATAAATGGGCAAATGAAGGGTACGAACAGATATACATATCAATTGGGGGGAAAATAAATGAGGAAACTGTGGCATTTGATAAACGCATGGTAAGATCGAATGCACTGTTTCAAATGATTCCCAATTTTATCCGTGTTTCAAAAAAAAAAGTTCTCGTTATAATAGTAGACGACTTTCATAGATCGGAAAATTACAGCGCAAATGTTCGGGAGGTGGAAAAAATCATCGCTTCCAGTCAATATATCGATGTGATATTCTTGGACAACCGTTTTACATTGTCGACTATCAAATCCATAATCATTTCGATCATTGAATTTGCGATAAAACTCCAAATCCAACCTCAAAATTATATGTGCTGTAATTACGTGCGTTTCTCTCATCCCAACGAAAAAGAACTCATCATGGAACAATTGCCGAAAATTTTACATGAGATACATACCGAAACACCATTTTCCGAAGGATTTTATCAATGGCATGGCTATCAGTTTTATTTATACAATACAGTCTACTGTTATAAACGATTTCATTTTACATTTATTCATCATTATCATTCTATATTTGATATGATTCGACTTACCATGAAAGATATGCAATTATCTTTTTCAAA
>VFLE01000069.1 GCA_009885205.1 Candidatus Shapirobacteria bacterium
GATGAACATTTAAGTTCGCACGCTTTGCGTGCGTCTTAATTGATTTATCGGTAACGTTGCCTTTGAACACTATCCGCACTTTGTGCGGATTATAATGTTCAAAGGTGTATACGTCATTTTTAAGGTTGAACGGTGTCAAATAATTTCCAAAATCTTATACGTAATTCCCACACTGTCAGCTGATTCCCATACGCCAGATATTTTAATGGCATATCCTTTATTTTTTGGGTTTTGTCGAGCTAGCAGCCCTGGAGAGTCATCCATTTTATTTGGCGAAACCATAGTTCTTGAATCCCCACTGAATCTCTCATTCGGAGCGACGCTGGTAATATAATTTCTATATATTTTGGTGCTTCCGTTGTAGAGTTGATTTTGCAATAGATAAACCGACTTTTTTGCGATTGATTTATACTGTTTATAATAGTCAAGAAGCACATTTTCAAAAACGACAAAATATTGAATTATTTTTGCATTTGTAGAATGGAATGGCTGGAATTTTATTATATTCCGATTCGAATATTTATCAAGAGATTGAGAACTAGGGTTGGTTTGTATATATATAGGAAAATCGATTAAAATACCATCGATGCTAACTTCTGGAGTAGTATAAAGTATCTTGGTAAATTCACCTTCCATAATCATATTACGCTTTGTATCTAAAAAGTGTATATATTCCTGTTTTAATTGTGTTGGCCCTTTTTTTACGGGGGGTAATTCATGATTTATAATAGCTTTTTGGGACGTGGACAATGAATATAAATCCGCGGGGGCAGATTTATATCTTCGCTGAACTTGATTGAAATCATTCGCATCTTGTTTTTCGACATTCAATATATCATCCAGAACGTCATCTAATTTTATAATAATATTCATTTGTCGATAAATAATATTATACATTATATTTATGTTATTTGCTAGTAAATGTAATTCTTGAAAAAAGAAACATCTAAGTGGAAGGAGATGCTAAAATAAATACATCTTTCGAAATAATATTATCACTTAGATTTGTATAAGTGAAATATGCGGGATCATCAAAAACAATATTATTCGGTGTTTTGCCAATTGTTCCCTTTGATAAATTAAAATTGTCAGGCTGCTCATCGGTGTATGATGCCCGAACAAAAACGACCGTTCCTGGTTTTAATTGTGTTTTGTTGTCAAGTTTTCTCATATATTCTAAAGCCACGTCGGAGGGTACTTCAGAATTATCAAGCCATAATTTTTTATTGTTTTCTCCCATTTTTATTTTTTTATAAGCATCGCCAAATAATCCAACGGTTATGGATGTATCCGTTTTTCCAAGGCCCGCATTGGTCTGAACATTATTCGGAATTCCGTAATATAAATCTTCCAATTTTACAGTCTTTTTCGAATCGAAGCCTGGATATCCACCATATTCGGGATAATCATCATATTTAATACTGCATGTTCCATCGTTATTGCGGGATGCTATGGTTCCACGTGCAAATTTTATATCTTCCTTACCTTCTCCCGTAAAAGGAAGGAGGATATATACATATTCGCTTCCAGTATTTTTTTTCGTTATTTGTTTTATTAGATCCGCGTCGTATTCCGTACCGTCTGTCCACATTACATATGGATTATTATTGCTATTATATTTTATTATTTGTTTTACATTTCGCCAAGAAGTACCAAATATTCCGATTAATAAAATATCGCTCGTAGGAGTGGAGCCATCTTTTAATTCTATTCCATTAATTATGTTTTGTCCAGGTCCTACAGGCCCTACAGGTCCCGCACTTTTTCCAGGTCCTACATTTGGTATAGGTCCTATATTTGGTCCAGGTCCTACATTTGGTCCAGGTCCCGCAC
>VFLE01000158.1 GCA_009885205.1 Candidatus Shapirobacteria bacterium
ACCCCTGTAGTCGACGCTTCTGTCAAGAAGGCGTCTAAGACGAAGGTCGTTGCCGTTGAGGCCGCCCCCGCTCCCGTAGTTGAGGTTGCTCCCGTCCCTCCTACCAACGAGGTTGTCGAGTCGCTCGACTCTTCGATCTCGGTCAAGATGACTGAGTTTGGCGCCAAGCTCCAGCAGGCTTTTGCCATTTTTGCCACGATCAAGAGCGATTTCAAGACCCTTGAGAAGTCGGTTGCCCGCGAGCTCAAGGTCGCCCAAAAGTCGAGCCAGAAGAAGAACAAGAGGTCCGGCAATCGCGCCCCCTCTGGTTTTGTCAAGCCCACGCGCATCAGTGATGAGCTTGCCACTTTCCTCGGAAAGACTTCTGGAACCGAGATGGCCCGCACCGCTGTGAGCAAGGAGATTAACGCATACATCCGCGCTAACAGCCTTCAGGACAAGACGAATGGTCGCAAGATCATTCCCGACTCCAAGCTCAGCACCCTTCTCAAGATCCAGTCTGACGACGAGCTCACTTACTTCAACCTCCAGCGTTTCATGAAGCACCACTTCATCAAGGCTGAGGTTGTTGCGACCGCTTAAATGGTAACCCAATATCCCCAAAAAAACAAAAACAATGAATAAAAATAGCAAGATTTTTACATAAATCTAAATCTAAATAGAAACATATCATACTTACAATGATACGTTTTCATTTGCAATATTAAAGAAAGACAAACCCGTCTGTTTTCAATATATCCTGCAATTTCTTATAATTTATGCGATTTGCAAAGAAAGAGAGAGAATCGCACTTTGATTCGAGATCCGCGTCCTCGTTTACACAAAACATATCATACACGTGCATCAACTCATTGTAATTTTTAATATAAGTTGTATTCGCATTTAACCATTCATAAAACGACTCGCTTTTTGAATTGGAAACGTCTTTAAAATTTTCATAAAATTTTAGCGTTTCGCGAAGCGATGTTTTGTCGAGACAATTGTAATCCGTTCCTGACAAAACTAGGATCTTTCGAAACATGGTGAGTGACATGGACAATTCGTTCAACATTTCATCCAAATTATATAATACAACCGTGTGTCCCAATAAACTCATATGTCGCATGACCCGTTTACATCCGTATACAAACATATCCATATCGTCGCTGACACAAGCCCACGCCTTTCCCGATTGCACCAAATAAACACATAATTTATCGGCTTCTCCGTCAGCGTCACAATGCATTACGCCATATGCGTCCATTATTTCTTTCACTTTTGTTACGTCCTCATCTTTTATTCTTACAAATTTTTTTTTAAGCGATTCTAATTCAGCAAGAATATCGTTCTTGGCGTTTTCTGTTGAGTTCGACTGTTCCATCTCATTTTTAATCGCATTGTATTTTTTTTCCGCCTCTTTTTTTAGTCGGGATCGCTCCTTCAAAATTTCGCGTTTTTCGGGAGGCGGTTTTCCGTCAAACACAAAGATCGGGGTAATTTTGTGTTTCAAAAAGATGGTAATCATGAGATATATATATTCAATCAACCCTTCCTGCGCCATAAATTTATACATATAGATACTTGTGTCAACGGCAACCGTTTTTCCGTGATAGTTTTTCAAATGGGTTTTAAATATAGAATTCTTACTGCAATGTCCAGTAAGATACTTGTTCAAATTTTTTATGCCCATTTTTATTTATGTTTTTGTACTATACTCTTGCATAGACCAATCTGTATCAATTTTGTTTCGAGGCTTTTCATAAAGAGGTATAAACAAAATAACTAAGACAATGGGATCTGTCGAAGAAAGGTGTGAAATATGCGACGAATTTGAGTGATTTTTTAAAATATTGATAGAGCATGTTTCGACTAATAATCCACCATTAACATATACACCGATACTTTCATTGCTTTTATTTTTTTTGCTTCGCTAAAACTGCCGATTATTTACAAATTACTTTATTTAGAATTTGATACCTTTTCCATAAATGTATCTCCATTCCTTCTATTTCATTTTGTAAATTAAAATTATATTTATATTGTATATGCATTTCGCGCGATAAATCAACAGAATATAATTTCTCTCTCAACCCATATGTAAAAACTCTGAAATTCGGCAATGGTTTATTACGTAAGAAATGAATCACGTTTTTGTATTTATTTTTATCCAATAAAGTTATTATTTCTCCATTACTAATCCTAACCCGGCCGACAAATCGCAATATATTTATCACTATATCTATGGGTAAAGATTTGTGTGACATCATTTTAGACAATTCTCGCGTGTTTTTTTATTATAGAACATTCAATCGTTTGTAAATCAATTTTTTATATTTTATGTATAAAATTGATCTGCTTTTTCCAATCAAATAGTAGATTATCCTTTTACACCAACACCAATCAGAATGGCATCTTTCGCGTGGACCAGCATTTACATCAAGAACCTCAGGTCGGACTGCAGCAAGAATGACATTGCAGAGCAGATGGGACTACATGGGACGGTTTCACGCGTAGACGTCGTCGATTTTGCCCGCCCCAATGGGTCGCGAGGCAAGAACGCCTTTGTGCATTTCGCGGCATGGGCAACAAATAAAGAAACGTTTGATCTTCGTCTCGCATTGACCAATTTGCGCGAAAGCGACAACAAGGACGGAATTCCTTACAGTATCAACAATCGCACCTGCTACATGTTCGTCAACGAGAAGCCGCTAACGATCGAGCCCCTCAACGATGTGCAGCTCAGTGAGAGCGTGCGTCGCCTTTATGAGACAATCGGAATTCAGCAAGAAATGATCACCAAACAGGCCGACGCAATGGCGCGACTCGAGGCCCGCCTCGACTTTGAGTTGGACGAGAACCGCCGCATAATGGCGGGACGCGGGATGTCATATGAAACGCTTCCCTATCCACTCCTTTCTAAAAACACAGAAGGCACCGTTCAGCTTTAATGCAAAGGTAAGACTAAATAGTAGGCAATTTAGAAGAGCAATTATAATTTGATAATTTATAACAAAATAAAAATGTAGGCCATGTCCTACATTTTTTATCACTTTTCATGTAAAGTCATTCTTAAATTTTTCATAATATAATCATCGTATTTTTTGTATTTTTCGGTTGCGATCCAAGATTCTATTTTTCGAATAAAACTTGTATATTTTGGCGTTTTGTATAGTTTGTTGACTAGCGCCACAAATTGCATCATTGTTTTTTCGTCTTTTTTAAAATTTAAAGGGTTCGTTTTTGAATTTTTCAGAAAGCACCATTCTACAAAATCGTTGAGATATATAAAAAAGATGGATTTTACAACATAATAAGAGAGAACATATGTCTTTTCTTTATAATTGTTTCGCGCAACCGTGGAATTTGAGTCAATTAATTGATCATATGTTATATGATTATGATTCAAGATTTTTGCGCACTGAAATCCAGAATGTATTGATTCATATCTCAAAATAGAATCCAATCGTTTGAAAATGGCCGGCATTTTATCAGACGGATGGCTTTCCAAAAACGCAAAAAACAAAAAATAAATAATTTCTGCCCAAGTCTCACAATACGACTCATAGAGCCGAAATTCTTTGTACACGGGAAAGATAGAATTCAATGCGGAATCTACCGAAGAACAGTCCAACTCGCTGAAATCCAGTCCTAAATTATGAAATGTTTCGTGAATAAACACTTTAAACCATTCTTCTTTACGAAACAAATGAATTTCAGTAGAGGGGTTGCACGACGTTGTAAATGCAGTATTTACATTTATTTTGTCGATTATCTCGCCATCAACCCTGGACAATTGTTTTTTATGGTCTGAAAATAAAAAATAGAGAGTCATTTTTTTGGAACATTTCGAACTAGCATATTTTTGGACAACGTAAAGCCACATATATATTTTGTATATGACGTCATGGAAAAATGCTTTTATTTGTTTTTCTGGTGTTTTTTTTCCCATATGCAAAGGATAGACGAGACCTACGCTATATTCGCTAGCGTTATGAGTAAACTTGAACTTTTTACCCCATTTTTTAGATTGTTCTACCGTTTTTCTTATCTCTGCAGGAATGAAAGAATAAGATTCGGTGCTCGTAAATTCCGAATTTTCCACTGTATATATATCCGTTTCGTATATAGAAGATATATTTTCGTGAAAACTCTGGTCTGCCTCTTTGATCGATGTATACAACCCGCTTAAAAAATGTCGCGATTTGTCCGAAAATAAAGACCTGCTACAACTTGGTAATATATCGGAAAATTCTTTGTCTATAAAATTACGTAGAAATGTTGATTCGGGTTTCATATATATATTACACATTATAAATATGAAAAATATCCACGCGAACCTATGATGACGTGGTTCCCATAAGTTCTTTTCTAATTTTCATCAACACAAGATCACTTTCAGCGGGACTTCCGCGAATAAAATGCAAAAGTTTCGCGTCTCGCGTTGCTAATAATATCTGTTTCAAGTCCTCGTTTTGACTAAACTTGGCTCGTACCGCCTCTTCCCTCGCCTTTGTGCTGCGTTCTCCGTAAAACGTCGGATCCACCACTACATTTTTAGGGCGAAGCATTGTGCTCTTTCGTTTCCCCGTTTTTCCGCCCGCATCTCGGGCAATAGAAACGTCCTTTGATATGTCACTATCGCTATCCAATGAGAATTGCAAAGAAAAATCGGGAAATCCGTTTTGGAATTTGGACCCCTGATAATAATGTTCAACCGACGCCCATTTGTGTCCATCCAAGGTAAACATAGAATCAGTCCAATCATCATCCAATTTACGTCTCCATTCTTTATTCCTACCCAGTGCCGTAAAATTGGTCGCGTCTTCTTTGGCTATTTTCTCGCCCGCCAATTTCCCCGGTTTTTCGGTTTTGTTTCCCTTGGACCAAAACAAAAGAACATTTCTATTATGGAAAAGATCCCCATGTAATAAATCTTCAGATGGTAAATCCGCATCTTCCTTCATTCCGAATTTTGTAGTCATTATATTTTTAAAATCCGGGATAATGTAAAACGCCCCAGCTGTTTTTTCCAAGCACTTGTTTACAATCAAATTTTTAACGAAAAACGGGATTTCGTGGAATTTAAAGATGCGCTTCTCTTTGTAAGTAATTACTTTGTAATGATTTCCGCTAAATGCGGTTAAAATATAATAATCCGGAACAAAATTCCCCTGTTTTTGTAAATCGACATTTGTCTCTCCACAATCCATCACTTTATCTAATGCCCCCTCTTGGTAAGATCGATGTGATAAAATAATCAGTTTCACTTTAAGAACTCGTTCCACAACGCCGATTGACCAAGATTCTGCCCAAAAATTCGTGGTTTTAATGTATTCTCTGTATTTTTCCAAAGTATCGATATTCTCCATATCTCCCACACTCTCCTCAATATTCAGTTTGGCCTCGTGTTTTTCAATCTGGGCGTTTTCGTATTTTTTCTCTTCTTTTGTTTTCGCATCATTCAAGGCATTTAGATCGGAAGAATTTTTCGATCGCGCCTCTTTGATCCGATTGTTCAACTCTAAAATATTTTTTTTGATGTCTTTCATATTTTTTTCACAATCTTTTATGCTTCCTTCTAGTGTTAAATATAAAGACCTGCGGTCTTGGAAAAGTTCATCGGTAGCCTCTTTTGCGACAAGGGCACGCAACTTAGCAACTGTCGTTATATGTCCGATCTGTTTAAATGCGTCGCGTATAACCGCGAAAAAGCAATCCCCATTTGCTTCTACTTCATGAATTCCAAAATGGTTATTTTTCATAAATTTAGAAATCCAAGGTGTATGAGGCGACTCTCGAAACTCTTTTTTCATGCGGTTTGCGTCTTCCATTGTTTCCTCTGATAACAATTCGGGCGGTTTTATGTTCGTGTCTATTTCGAATATACCTTTTTCTAAAAGCGCGTCCGATTTTTCTGCTTCTACTGACTTTAATGCGCTCGGAACTTTTACTTTCACTACTTTCTCATCTTCGTCATCTTCTTCTTCCTTTTCCTCCTTTTCCTCCTTTTCCTCCTTTTTTTTCTCTTCCTTATTTTCGGAAACCATTTCTGTTTTAATAAAAGATTCATCTGCAAATCCATACAATATAGGTTCGTTCAATTTGTCCAAGTCCACATCGCCGTCTTCATCTAATACCTCTATCGCTTTAGTAGATTTCAATTCAAATACCCCAATTTGCGAAACAATTTTACCGTTTTTTAGCAAATATACCGGATAGAAAACGACGTCTTGGTCTGCATAAATCGTATTTTGTTTTCCCAGTGCAATATTTACAGTGGTTCCAAGTAATTCATATTCATATTGAACAGATTCATATTGAATATCGTTCAAATTAACTCCCGGATTTTCTTTATAAAATATGCTAGAATTCAAATTAGAATAGACCATATATATTTAGTATGTATATTTTTACATTCATTCAAACTAAAATATTGCGATAGTATATACTATGGGAAAAACTGGTTCCAGCTTCGCATCGGCATTTGGACTGGGGGGTGGAATCGGACTTGGATCTAGCGTTGGAAATGCCGGAGGTGTAATTATTTGCAATGCGCAAAACCAGGGCACTCCTTATTGCCAATTTGTTCAAGCATTTAACGTCTTCAAGATGTTATTATGGTTTCTCCTTTTGATCGGAATTATTGTCTATCTGTTCTATTGGTTTGCTGGAAGTAGCAAAGGTAAAAAAGGCGGATGCGGATCATGTGGAGATAAAGGATGGTAATCGATTGTGCCGCAAAAATAAAACGAGAAAAAAGCTTAAATACACAATGCAACTATATGTAATGAACTCCGCGCTTGATCATTACTCTGTAAGCCCGATAAAATAATCGAGTGTTTTTCGTAAACCGGTATGTAATTTAACTGACGGATTCCACGAAAGAAGTTTATTCGCCTTGTCGATATTCGGTCTACGCAACATGGGATCATCTTGGGTTTTTTCTAAATAAATAATATCTAGTTCTCTATTTAGGATTTTTTCAAAAGCGTGAATCAATTGTGCAATCGTTATTTCGTGATCCGGATTTCCAATATTAATCGGTCCAAACTCGCAGCTTCCCATCATTTTTACGATTCCGTCAACGGTGTCATCAATGTAACAAAAACTTCGGGTTTGATCGCCCGTTCCATATATTTTGAGGGATTCATTTTTTAAAATACACTCGATAAAATTGGTCACCACTCGTCCGTCGGCTATATTCATTTTAGGTCCATATGTATTAAACAATCGGACAATTTTTACATCTAAACGATGGCGTTTTTTGTATTCATACAAATAGGTCTCAGCGACGCGCTTCCCTTCATCATAACAGCTACGTTCGCCAATCACATTCACATTTCCAAAATATTCTTCCGATTGCGGATGAATCAACGGATCTCCATACACTTCCGAGGTAGAAGTGAATACCAATTTGCAACGATGATATAAACACAAATTCAATATATTAATTGTTCCTGCGACATTTGTATTCAGTGTTTCCATAGAATATTTTTTATATTTATCGGGACTCGCAATGCTCGCCAGATGATAAATTTCGTCGATTTTTCCCTTTTCTAAAGATTTCACCCCCTCTGCGTCCGTTATATCTAAATGAATAAATTGAAAATTGGGATGTGCCGAGACAGATTGAATGTTTCCCATGTTTCCGGTAATCAAATTGTCCACACATATTATTTTGTGCGAATCAATCAATCGTTCGCATAAATTGCTTCCAATAAACCCTGCGCCGCCAGTTATTAGAACGGTTTTCATATACAATAATAAAAAATTTATTATTATATAGTTTTACGCATTACAATTTATCAAGAATGTCCATGCATTTAAATATGGCTCTGCTTGACAAACTTTTTTGCTCTTTAGACTTCATCTTTGAAATAGTTCTTACAAAAGGGAGAATGTTATTTCCCCATTCTTCGCCATTTTCCAGCTCTTTCTTGGACATTGTAATAAATAAAAACATGTTTTCGATAATTTCGTCCACTTCATTTGTTCGATCATCTTCCGCCATATATTTCGACAATAATTTTTGAATATCGGTTATGAGCGACTGGATATGTTGTTTTTCTAAAACCCCCTTTTTCATCAAATTTATGATGAAACTGGCCATGGCTTTGCGCAAATCATTGGTTTTAGTGTAATTACAAAACCCATCATAATCAACATTGTGATCTACATAATGTATTTTATAAAGAGTATCAGTATATTTTTGAATAAATCCGTCTAGTAGTTCGGAGAAAATAGAAAACTTTCCGATCAACTCGACATATAAATCGGCGTATAATTCCGAGTAAAACTTATTTGTGCTAGCAATATCAAATATAATGCCGGCGATTTTTTGTGGATCTTCGGTAGAATCCAAAGACAGGATGGCCTCCATTTTCGAAATAATCGACTCTTTTTGCGTTTCATAATTTTTGGACGATATCTTGTTCAACAAGATGCGGAATTCGTCGATATTCTTTTCGATTCCCTCTTTCGACTTAATTTGCGTGGGCTTAAACGAACCAGCACCTTCCCAATCAAGCGTCGCTCGGCTCTTTTTGATATGCGAACTGCGTTTCCCGGCGGAAAATCTCTCAAATTTATCAATAGGACGCGAGGGGCTAATCGGAATATCTGGCTCCGGAGGAGGAATAACAATGTTTTTCAAAATAAACGCGACTATATCCTTCGTCTTTTCATTAAGTAAAAATTGAGATTTATCGTTTTCTTGATAAAATTTTGTTAATTCTTGGACGGTATAATATGTTGATACCATTATGCTAGTATATTAGTCGGAAATGTTTTTATATAGTATTATGCAAATTATATAAACGAACGGCGATATTTATCGTATCTATAATGAACTTGGAAGAAATTAAAATTATAGAAAATTGGGATCAATTTGAATTAAAAACCGATTTGTTGCGAGGAATTTATAATTATGGATTCGAGAATCCTAGCAATATTCAAAAGCGCGCCATTTTACCCATTTTACAAGGGAAAGACGTAATTGCCCAGGCGCAATCGGGGTGCGGAAAAACGGGGACATTCGCCATCAGTTCTTTGCAGACGGTTGATACAACTGTACAAAAGACACAGGTTCTTATCATTGCTCCCACACACGAACTTGTAAACCAGATCGCCATGGTGACAAAATCCATCGGAAATTCGATGGAGGGTCTTGTCGTAAAAACGCTAGTTGGTGGAACTTCTGTAGCCAAAGATGCGGAGGAATTGAAATCGGCCATTCCGCATATCATAGTTGGATCTGCGGGGCGAGTTTTTGATATGATTCGCCGAAACCGTATCAATGTATACGATGTGAAACTCTTCGTCTTGGACGAGGCGGACGAAATGCTTTCCGCCGGATTCAAAACACAGATATACAATATTTTTCAGTATTTTAACCAAGAAGTTCAAGTGGCACTCTTTAGCGCCACTGTTCCAAACGAAATGCTTGTTATGGCCGATAAATTTATGAGAAACCCTTTGAAAATTACGATGAAAGCAGAAACTCTCAATTTGGAATGCATTCAGCAATATTTTGTTGCCTTGCGCGACGATTCTTCGAAATATGACATGTTGAAAAATATTTTTGGACAGCTAACTGTGAATCAGTGTATTATTTATGCCAATAGCGTGAATCGTGTGGTCGATTTGTGCGATGCCATGACAAAGGACGGATTTTCGGTTTGTTGTATACATAGTTCTATGCGAAAAGAGGATCGAGAGCGAGCCTTCTTGGAATTTCGAACGGGAATTTATCGAGTACTTATTTCTTCGAACGTCACTGCGCGCGGAATCGATATACAGCAAGTAAGCACGGTTATTAATTTCGATCTTTCCAATTGCGTTCATAATTATTTACATAGAATTGGTCGAAGTGGTCGATGGGGTCGGAGAGGCTTAGCCATAAATTTCATTACGCGGCAGGATATACCAATGATAAAACGAATCGAATCACATTACGGTTCCAATATCAAAGAACTTCCTGAGAATTTCCAGTTTAATGTATAATTTTAGGCGTAATAGACCATCAAAATTGAATTTCAAAGGAAACATTTATACGGTTACCTATATTGATCCAACGAAAAAAAATATAACTTTTTCAGTTGCCGAAAATAATGGCAGCAGTAGTGTGAAAATTATGGATGAATCCGATACATGGTTTTGGGGAAGTGTTACGCCCGTGGTTGAAAAACACACAAACGATTCACGTGGAAATGGTCAGAGAACTGATTATGTGCAAGATGAAAATGTGTTTGGATCAAGAAGGGGTGGATCAAGAAGGGGTGGATCAAGAAGGGGTGGATCAGGAAGGGGTGGATCTAAATCAAAAAAAAGGAGAAAGACCAAGGCGAAGAGGAAAACGAAAAATAGAAAAACGAGAAGAGGGGGTGTAAAAGAATATTCTACAAATGATTTGATAGGACTTGCGAAAAAAAACGAAATTTGGGAAATCTCGTGGAAGCCCGGAGGAGACCATTGGAGAGACGCTGAAATACATATACATTGTAAATTTTTAGAGGATGTAACAGCCGAAAACTTTGACGATTTACCCGTTGTTTTGGGTCCTTGGTTTGATTACCCCGGCCAAGAAGAAAACATCCTTTCCGTGAGAGACCCGAAAAAACAAAAAATCAATTTCAATTACACATTCGTAGAATCAAGATGGACAAAAACGACTTTAAAATCTATTCCAAAAAATGAGAAAGCCAGTGCGCAGATAATAAAACAAAAACAAGAATTAAAAGGTGTATAAATAAAGTTGCGTTTTTGGATTTACACCTTTGAACATTATAATCCGCACAAAGTGCGGATAGTGTTCAAAGGCAACGTTACCGATAAATCAATTAAGACGCACGCAAAGCGTGCGAACTTAAATGTTCATC
>VFLE01000067.1 GCA_009885205.1 Candidatus Shapirobacteria bacterium
GGGAACCTTGGTTCCCTTAATAAGGAGGGATCTTAAGGGAACCTTGGTTCCCTTAATAAGGAGGGATCTTAAGGGAACCTTGGTTCCCTTAATCGGTATTATCTTCTTCATAATAGTTACCATCCCCATATTCCTCTCCTAACCCCTCTATATCATTCGCTTCTCTATCATAAAACGCCTCATCATCTTCCTCTCCCTCTCTATTCAAATCATTCACATCTCTCGCCACTTGATTCTCCGCTTCCTCGTTCGCATCCATTTGTTCATAGCTCATCATCTCCAATACTTCTCTCTCATATGTAGCCTTATCATATTGAACCAATCCCTTTTGCATGCCCACGTTCCATCTCCCCAATTTCAACATTTTCTTTTCATCTTCCACTCGACGCTCTTCGTCATCTTTATTGCGGAAAAAATCGGTAATTCGTTTTTTCTCAATCTGTTTTGATTTATGAATCTTTTTGTCCAAATCAAAATACGATATATCCAAACTCGATTTCACCGACATTTCCATTTCCAAAAAGGCGGCCAGTAATCCCGCGACCCTCGTTTTCAGCAGTTTTTTATCCCCCTTTTTAATATCCACTTCCAACAAATCCTCATTGTATTCCGCTAAATCCGAATCCGGGGTTAGTTCTGATTCCGTCTCCCCCAGTGTGAATGTATCCATATTTTCTCTTATCTGAGCACGTCTCGCTTCTTTGCCATCCAATATGTCCGTATATATTAATTCATCATTGTCCGTCGCTTTTATGTATTCCATCAATGTCGCATACCAAACATGAGTTAGCAACATATAAATGGTGCGTTTACTAAACAGAGCATACCAAGACATCGGCGTCTTTTCTTTCGTGCCTTCTTCAATAAAAACCCGATGAATGGGGGCGAAAAATGGGAGCGTCTGTAAAAACATATTCAAATCCACTAAATTATCCTGCGTCTCACGAATCAAATATCCCATCACCCGATCATTTTTGAATTCTTGTAAAAGTTCATAGTGTTTCCTCAAAAATGCTCGGATGTTTGTTATATGAAGTCCCGCTAAATTCCAGTGGTCGTGTACCTTGGTCATCTCTTTATGATTGTTGTAAATTATTTCCGGATAAAGTCGCGACATGTTATACACCGAATTTTTGATAAATTGAATCACCGTGTACATATTGTCCTCTTCTTCCTTTTCAAAGTCCCAAGAATGAATCTCCTCCAATATTTTCTGTAATTTAGCGCGACGGTTCCAACCCTGTCTCCCATTTTTTTCCATGAACCCGATTATTTCTTTCTTCATGTTTTCGTTCGCCAATGAAAGATAGCTATTTAGCTCAAAACTTTCAGGAAGAGGTTTGGCCGGATCATCAAATATCATCTCTCTCGGATTGAATTTATCAATCACCTTTTCAAGCAACTTGCGCAAAGGTGCCTCCAAAACCGTAGAATCCCTTCCGTCCAAATAAGTCAAAAACTCGGACGTCGCCGAGGTAATAATTCCCCGATCCTTTGCGCTATAAACACCCACATAATTTTCGCGATTGACTACTTCCATCAATTGCATCAAATTCGCCAAGGTATAGCGTTTCCCATTCTCCTTCAAAAAATCAATCTTTTCCGTCAGCGTCCATTTGGGATTATATCCAACCGGTTTTTCCGGCATAATCCCCGTCAATTCATTGGGTATAGGCTGTTCGCGATCCAAATTGCAATAATGAATAAACGCCAAATAGACATTTTCTTCGAAATGCTCCGATGCCGTGTCTTTTTGCAAAACCAATCCGGTTCGTTCTTTATGATATAACTGCGCGGCTTTCGGTGCTGCCCCCGACGCTTCCAAAAAATGCGACCAGAGATTACCCGCTTTTATATGAGCATCAATCGTTTCATCCTCTCCTATAAAATAGTCTATCGATCTGGCCGAGTTGCGATCATTACAGCACGCATTCTCCAAAAACGGCACTTTCGACATCGTCTTCAGCAACGTCTCTTTTTTGTGAACAATTGCATTGATCGATTCAATCACTCCATATCCGTATTGTAATATTTTCGTTTTAAATGTTCCAATATGTTCTCTCTGTTTCATTTTGCCCTCGCGCATTTGTGACAACATCTCGCTTTTATGATCCGACGATAGGGGTTTCAGACCTTTGTTCACAGAAAACGCCACAATTGGAGGTAAAAAATGCCGCCATTTATCGATCGAATGTTCTTTGGGTATCGCTTCTTCTTCCGGATGGGTCGCAATATATTCCCGTTTCTTGGCATATAGCTCCGTAATTTCCGAATAATTATCCAAGATATAGGTCGAAATGACCGTATATATTCTCTCTTGTAATATTTCGACCGGTATGTTTTTTATCGAGTCCCAGGGTTCAACGGCCGAGCCCGTCTTTTTCATAACACACGTAATATATTTTATCCCACTTTTGTCTTCCACCGTTCCCATATCCATCGGATATCCGCCAAACGATTGGATGCATCCGGGGAATGTTTTCCTTACCTTGAATGAAGGAATAACTGTCTGTATGCCGATCAACATAACACCCGCTACAATCATCAAAATACGTTGATTTTTATATAATTTATAAGATATAGGGCGTTTCCCCTTGGCCTTTTCCATCTTGTCCGACATTTTATTGTAAGAGTCTTCTGAATCAATGTTCTTTTGAATGACCTCTTGGGATATGCGCAAAACGAACTCTTCAATCGATTCCATCGGAATGTCCATATTTCGCGACATGGTCGAATATACTCGATAAATGGCTCCCGCTATTTCGCTCTCGAATACGCGATCTTTTTTCTTCCGAAGCATCTCCAAAAGAACTTCACCCGCATCTTTTTCAATGACTTCATTCGTCACTATTTTAAACCCGTTTTCGTCATACCCATCCTCCTCGACAAAATCAATATATCGTATGACACCGCCACCATATCTATCTTGAATGGACCCCCCATCTTCACTACGTACACCCTGTTTTCTGCATATTTCGTCGACTTTCTGTTGATAATTCCCGCCGGAGAGAAACTCTTGGGCCAAAAGCTTTTTGAAAGTAGGTAATAATTGTGTATTTGTGTCCTTGCAATAAAGCCAATATGGACTATCGCCCAATTCATCCACCATCGGATCTCTGCAAAACATTTCGACAAAGCGCAAAATATCGGTTTGATGTTTGACAAAATCGCCTATCGCCAAAATTCGATCCAAGATTTCCAGATGAGGTGATCTTATTACCTCGTCCTTTTTCGCAAATTTGCCGAGTTCGAACGCATACCGATTCTGCTTGTACAAAAGGATATCTTTCAATATACGTGCATTTTTTATTTTATGCATATTTTCTTCCAATTCGGTTTTAATCCGGTCCTGCAACGTTTCCATTTCATCGACAAATCTTCCGTCAAATTCTTTCAACATTTGTGTTCTGGCCATCTGTTTCATCCGTTCTTCCGCATGGGGTATGGCGTCGCACGTCTTCGTTTTCTGATTCTTGAAACATATTTTTCCCATATTACAAAAGAGTGTATTGTTATCAATAAACGAATCTTCATCCACGCTGCTATCATGTACCCATTGATTTTTAACACGGCGGTAATATTGAAGCCGCTTCCGTATATTCGCCTCGGCTTGTAATTCTTTCTGCTCGTTGGATGATAATTTGGATTCATCTATATTTGCCGGAAGTTGGGGTTTCATTTCCAAAACCGCATATTCCCCCTCATTCACGCGCTTTTTACCCGCAATTAGCGTGACTGCCAATTCCTTCGCAATGTTTTGTGGGCAATCATGTTTCTGAATGAGATTCTCGGCGATATATTCCACAAAATCTTCGGGTGAATATTTCTTTTCATCTTCCTTGTATTTTTTTATTAATTCATATGGCGAATCATCATATTCCTCCCCATAATATATATCGTTTTCGCCATTCTCTTTTTGTAGCTCTTTCAACGACGTATATTTTTTCGTGATAAACCGGCGGACACAATCCTTCGCCACAATTTTGTCATTTTTCGACATTTCGTCGGATCCATCGTCTTGCAGAGGCGCCAATAAACTTTCGGGGATTATCAAAGAGCTCGTCATAAATCGTATCAAATTGAAAAACAGCCGACCATTGTCCGTTTGTAAAACGTGCGAAATAATTTCGGACTCTGACCGGCGGGTTCCGTCGGCAACACGATAATTGTCCAAGAATATATCCGCGATTTCCTTTTTCTCGAAAAACAGCCGTTCCATACGGTTTTCCATTTCCGTCAAAGGGTATTTTGTCGAACGCAATCGCGCGAATTCGTCTCCCCGTTTCGCATATTGCGCTCGGAATTCTTTTACAGACTCTTTAATAAAGAAACGTATCTGATTGTATTGCTGGTACGTAATGTCCGGCATATGTACATCGAACGATTCCATTTGATCTACCACTTGTTTCATAGAGAATCGATTCTGCGTATTTTTACGCATAATTTCAATCACCGTGGATGTCTTGGGAATAACGGCTTCTAAAAAACGTCGGAAGCGACGCGGGTCTTTTTCTAGCGATTCGTCCAAGACGAATTCTTGAATCTGTTTTAAATGTTCCGGTTTTTGCCAAAATGTCTCGTCCATCTCTTTTCCAAATTCGCGGACGACATTCTGTAAAATTTCCGCATTTTTACGCAACACGCGAAACATGTACAAATATCGTTGTGACAAAGCGGCCTGATCCAAAAGTGATGTCCCCGCCAAGAGAATACTCGAAAATTTCATTACCGTGTCGGGCATTACCATAAGAGACGTCATGGTCATCGAATCGTTTTCGGTGAGTGGTTCACGGAAAAACACCTTTTTTCCTGTCGATTTCTTGGCCAATTTTTCATAGCCCAAATTATACCGCTGAACGACAAATCGGCGGCGATTGTATCCTTCCCGTTTATCGTTCAAATCAATTACCGTGCTATACAAATCGGTCAAATTGTTTACGATCGATTCCAAGTCTGTGGCGACTTTTTGCTTTGGAAGTAAATAATTTTCCGGATATTGTGGATCGGTAAAAGGCCGCATCGTTTCGTCATTTTTCTCATAAAATGCATCGTAAATCGATTTGTCGCCACGTATCTGATTTTTATAATAATCTTCTTGTAGTACGAATTCTTCATTCATTATTTCTCGCTGATTCAATTGAACGACGTCCGATGTAGTTTCGGGGGCAATCTCCGTATATATTTTCCGGCGCAACGCGACTACAGGAACTAGCCATTTCAAATTTGTGTCTAATTTGGATATGCGATCCACCAAAGGTTTATGGAAGGCGCCCAAAAGAAGCGCATCGTATATATTCCCATTCTCGTCAAATTTGGAAAACTGGTTGCGCAATTCACGAAAACGTTCGATTAAATAATGGATGTTGTCCAAGACGGATTTGCTCCTTTTACTATGAGGAATATCCGATAAAAGCTCGTCCATCATATCGTTCACCTGTGTCTCAATCCCATATTTTTTCCTCGATTCCGGTATTTCTACCACTTGGACTATATCTTCCAATTCTTCCCCGAATTGTATTTCATTTGCATCTAAATACATGGTGCGCAACACATCACGCACATTTTTAGCAGGGGCAGCATTTTCCGGCAAATGAATGATCATTTCCCCCGCATCTGAATAGGCAAGCGTCGCATCGTCTTCCACAAAATCGTCGAAATTCTCAATCACCTCTCCCTCTTCCATTTGGTCGCGAATATTTATCAAAGATGATATTTTATTCAATGCTGCGGGTTTGCTGCGCAATTCGATTATTTCGATTGGTAAATGCTCAGGCAATCCTTTGTATTCAAAATCAATATAAATCGTCTGTAAATCGGGAAATGTGGTGATTTCGATCATATCTTCTTCTAAATTGGTGATTTCTCCGGTGATGACGACGGGCACTTCTCCGCCAAAGTGAATATTGAGCCAAGTTTTTGGCAAAAGCATATGTTGCCGAGCGTATCCCTTGATCTCATTTCTACTTAATATGATTATTTGGCGAATCGTTTCATCCGTGCAATGTCCATCTTTATCCAGTTTTAGAGTAACTGGATGAAATGTGGAAACATTTGCCATATCAATCTTCGCATCATCCAAATATAAGATAAGAAATGTATTTTCATGTAATTCTGCGTTCTGTGGCGCTTGGATCTGAATAATATCACCTAATTCCAAGGTCACTTTTTTCTGTTTCGGTTTCGGTTTTTCTTCATCGGGGACTTCCTGGGTTTCTTTTTCCGACATTGTATACTCTACTATTATACAAAAATCCGCCTATTCAAATTTACCAAAAAAGTGGTGATTTTTAGGGTTTTTTCTATATTCGTGGGATTCTTGGAATTCAAGTTTTTGACAAAAAAGTTCGGAAAGTTTTTGAAAATGGACATTTATAAATGTCCAAAAATAAAAAGTAGAAGGAAAAAGTTGGAAAAAGTTTCGATTTTTTCGGACCAAAGCATAATGATTTGGTCCGAAAAATTCGGTTAAAAAACGTCGCTGCATATTTTTTTCGTTCATTTTCCCGGCGTTTTTTCTGTTCTAAATGTATAGAATGAAAAAACGCCAAAAAAACGCCGGAAAATTTGAATGCGAGAAATGTGACTTTCGATGCAGTAAACAGTGCGATTGGGACCGACATATCGCCACTCGGAAGCACGAATTTAGAACAGAATTGAACAAAAAAAACGCCGAAACTTTAGGAACAATCTCTTGCCGAAATTGTGGGAAAAGCTATTTTGCTCGGAATAGTCTGTGGTATCATCAAAAGAAATGTGACGGTGAAAAAAAAGAGGAGGATGCAGAGGACGAAACGAAAGATGCCGTTTCTCTCTTGGACAAAGAATTATTGACGCGCGAAATTCTTTTGCAACTTCTTAAAAACAGCAAAGAATTAGTGAAAATAACCAAGGAGAAAAACGAGATGCCAATGACGATTACCAACACGACTACCATGCATAACACCACAAATGCGCATTTTAATATGAATTTTTTCCTGAATGAGAAATGTAAAGACGCGATTAATTTTACGGATTTTGTGAATTCGATCACATTGAATCAGTCGGATTTACAGACGGTCGTAAAACATGGCCCGGTGGAAGGTAACAGCAAAATCATTGCGGACATGCTGGAGAAGCTGGGGGTATATCGCCGGCCGATTCATTGCACAGACATGAAACGGGAGACGGTTTATATTCGCGAAAATGACGAATGGGAAAAAGAACGCGTGGAGTTACCTAGAATAAAACAGCTGGCAAACGTCGTGTCACATAAAGTCGTTCAACAGTCGAATGTATGGTATGAAGAACACCCGGATTATATGAAAGATACCGAGAAAAAGGAGGAGAGTTTACGCATTATGACGCAGATATTTGGCTCAGAAGTAGGTGGCGAAGACCAAACACAAAAGAAAGTGGTGAAAAATATATTGCATCAAGTAGAAGTGGACAAGAGTCCAGAAAAAAGAATTATTAGAAAGCAGATAAAAACGAATTAGTCTATACTATACATTGCATTTGCATATATAGTATGGAAAAGAACGGGATATTAGAACATCATCACATATTTCGATTGGAAGAATCGACCAACCCAAATAACAAAATAAAAACGCGCGACTATACATGCTGGTCGAAATCGTATGATCAAGGAACACATTGTGAGAATGCGATGTATAATATATTGAATTATGACAATACCGCATTTTGTTTTGACGAACCGATGAAACATAGACAAAATCGTTCTGTTATTATGAGTCACCCGGAAAAGCTGCTGCTCTCTTTTTCTCCGCCGAAATCTCTTTGTTTGGATGAATTCAGAAAACAGAATGTAGAACCATATGCGTCGGAAGATATTTACGTAAACGAACTCATGGAGGGTGTATTGATCCATCTGTTTTTCGACGTTCGAATAAATCAGTGGGAAATAGCTACCAAACGGGCGGTTGGTGGCGTATATCATTTGTTCAATTATAAAAATCGCGAAATTAAAAAAGAATTGTCCAAGGTGAGAGATCTCTTTTTAGACGCGATATGCATACCGCGGAAAACCCCCTTTGGAAATATCCATTTATTTGATTCTCTGTCGAAAGATTATTCCTATTGTTTCATTTTGCAACATCCGGAAAACCCGATTATTTTGCCTATTGTAAAACCCGCCATTTATTTAATTTCGGTGTATTCTATTTTGTCTTTTACAAAATGGGCGATTTTAATACCTCCGCCGGTTTATGAATCTTGGACATGTTTCAAAGATATTCCCGTCATTCAGTTTCCGGCAAAATATCTGAAACTAACATATTCGGACCATATGTCCCATTTTTCTAAGACCTCGGAGTATAGTTCTATGGGAATAGTAATTACAAATACAAAAACGGGGGAACATTGTGTTATTCATAATCCTATGTACAACAAAATGATAAAATTCGCGAATAATTCGCTATTGCAATATCAATATTTATCTTTATTTCGCATTGGAAAGGTATCTGATTTTTTGGTTTCTTTTCCGAAATATAAAAATGACTTTCATGCATTTTATCAAGAATTTATGAATTTTGTAAGTAGCGTGCACCGTTATTATATACACACTTTTGTAGAAAAGCGCGGAGATAAAATACCTGAAAAATATGAATGTTATGTGAATTTTATACACAAGGAAATCTATTTAAACCAACGAAGAATTAAATCCGCCCCCGCGGATTTAACTTCTTCGTGGTCAATGACCGATAAAGAGATGAATAC
>VFLE01000050.1 GCA_009885205.1 Candidatus Shapirobacteria bacterium
CCTCGATTATGAGACCCCTATCGAGGCATTTAAAAGAGAGTTAAAATGTTATCAATTAGAAGGGTGTTCGGATTCACACTAGAATTCACCGTAGTGCTAGAATAAATACATGCAAAGAAAAATAAGAAATATAGTTTTGTCATTGGTGATATTGGTTTTGGCGATATTTGGGTCATATCAAATTGGTTTTAATAAGGCTTTGGGGGCGTCAAAAGGTGATTCTAAGCTTAATTTGGACTTAATGTGGCAGGTAAAAGATAAACTGCAAAATGATTATTTGGATAAAACCAAAATGGTAGATAGTGAAATGGTTTATGGGGCTATTACTGGACTGGTGTCAAGTTTAGATGATCCTTACACTGTATTTTTACCACCTAAAGAAAATAAATCAGCCAATGAAGATTTGGCGGGTAATTTTGGAGGGGTAGGGATACAACTGGGATATAAAGATAAGATGTTGGCAGTAATGGCACCATTACCAAAAACTCCAGCTGACAGAGCCGGGATTAAAGCGGGTGATTTGATTTTGAAAATAGTTGACAAGGAAAAAAAATTAGATAAAGATACGACAGGAATTGCTCTTGATGAGGCAGTGAGTTTGATAAGAGGAAAAATAGGGACAGAGGTAACTTTAAAATTATTTAGAGAGGGGAAAACAGAATCTTTTGAGGTAACAATGAAAAGGGAAGCGATTGTAGTGCCTAGTTTGGAATTGGAAATAAAAGAAGTAAAGGGTAAAAAATATGCGTGGATAAAATTGTATAAATTTAGTGATCAATTATATAAAGATTGGCCTGAGTTGGTGGATAAAATTATAGTTGAAAAAAATAAAAATAAGCTTAATTTCGGTGGAGTTGTTTTGGATTTAAGAAATAATCCAGGAGGATTTTTGCAAGCATCGGTGTTAGTGGCGTCAGATTTTATCAAAGAAGGGGTGATAGTAACTCAGGCTTCGGCTAATGGTCAGGATCAAAAATATATGGTGGAAAGAGGTAGGGGAATGTTGTTGGACGAGAAATTGGTGGTGTTAATTAATGGAGGTTCGGCTTCGGCTTCAGAAATTTTGGCAGGAGCGATTAAAGACTACAATAGGGGAAAATTAGTGGGAGAAAAATCATTTGGTAAAGGTACAGTTCAATCACCACAAGATTTTCCCGATGGTTCGGGTTTGCATATTACGATTGCTAAGTGGTTGTTACCTAGTGGTAAAAATATTCATGGAGAAGGAGTAATGCCTGATGTTGAGGTTAAATTTGTGGATAATGCCGCCGTAGGCGAGCCAAAGGATAAAAAACTAGATAACCAATTGGATAAAGCAATTGAAGTGTTGAATGAAAAATAAAATAATAATTTTATTATTGGTAGTGGTTGGAATATTGATTGCTTTTATTTTGATTTCAAAAAAAGATGTTTTGGTAAAGAGGGAAGTGGTGGATGAAGAATCAGTGGTGATGAGGGTGGTAGATAATTCGACGGAGAGTGTGGTGACAATATCAACAGGAGATAAAGATGTCGGGACGGGTTTTATTATTAGTAGTGAAGGTTTGATAGTAACCAATAAACATGTGGTGGGTGATGTTGGGGCTAAATATAAAATAATTGCGGGCACGAGTGAGGTGGATATAGTAAATATTTATCGAGACCCGGTGACTGATTTGGCTATAGTTAAGGTGGAAAAAACTGGTTTAAAACCAGTAACCTTGGGAGATTCGGATAAAATTAAAGTTGGTCAGACGGTGATTGCAATTGGGACAGCGTTGGGAGAATTTAGATCAACAGTAACTCGAGGGGTAATTTCGGGTTTAGGTCGAGGGATTACGGCAGGGAGTCCACTAGAAGCAAGTGAACGGCTAGATAATGTAATCCAAACTGATGCAGCGATAAATCCGGGTAATTCGGGTGGTCCACTGTTTAATTTAAATGGTGAAGTAATTGGAGTTAACGTTGCGGTTAATAAAGGGGCGCAAAGTATTGGTTTTGCTTTGCCAATAAATTTAATCAAGGGTTCGATTGATAATTTTAAAGCCACAGGTCAATTTGACCGACCGTACTTGGGGGTAGCCTATCGGTTGATTGATAAAAAAGGAGCACTGGTAGAAAATGTAGTTTTAGGAAGTCCGGCTCAAAAAGCAGGAATTTTGATTGGAGATGTGATTGTAGAAGTTGATACTAAAAAGTTATCTGATGAAAAAAATACGGTATTGTCGACCTATGTTAATCGTAAAAGGATTGGGGAAATAATAAATATTAAATTAATTAGAGAAAACAAAGAGATTATTTTGTCAGTGGTTCTGGAGAAGAAAGGATAGAAAGTTCGAGAAGGAGGTCGGTGAGGTCGCCGTTGAGACATTTGGCAAGATTAAAATCTTTATTGAGACGATGGTCTTTAATTTGATTACGGGGATAATTGTATGAACGAATTTTGTCGGAACGTTGGGCTAAACCAACTTTGTCACGGTTTGAGCCGTTGGCGGCCACCCGCTTATCTTCTTCCATTTGCCATAATTTAGCTCTGAGTAAATCCATGGCGACCATCCGGTTTTGTTCTTGACTGCGCTCTTGGCGGACGGAAAAAGTAAGGCCAGTTGGTCGATGGAGAATACGGACGGCGGTAGATACTTTGTTGACATTTTGACCACCATTGCCACCAGCGCGAGAAGCGGTCATTTCGACATCTTCGGGATTTAAGGTGACATCATGACTGGTGATTTGGGGTAGAACGACAACGGCAGCAGTGGAGGTTTGAATTCGGCCACGTTTTTCGGTAATGGGGACTCGTTGGACACGATGGGTGCCAGTTTCCCATTGGAGTTGGTCGTAGGCACCGATACCGGAGATTTTAATAATATTGCCATCAATAATATTGACTTTCCAGCCAACGATTTTGGCATAATTGGTGTACATTTTTATGAGGTCGTCCATCCAAAGATATGATTCGTCGCCACCAGGTCCGGGTCTAAATTCGAGAATAGCGATATCGGGATTTACTGTTGGCATAACTTAATTTCCAAAAAACAAATTTACAATTTCCAAATAAATAATTATTTTTCAGATTTTTTTGCTTTTTTGGTAGCGGCTTTTTTGGCAGCGTAGGCAACTCCGGCAACTTGTTTTTCTTTGAATTTATCGATACGTCCTTTAATGTCGACGAATTTTTGTTGTCCGGTAAAAAACGGATGACATTTGTTGCAGACTTCGACTAAAAGATGGTCGAGAGTTGAACCAGTGGTAAATTTGTTGCCACAGGCACAAGTAACTTGACAATTGTCAAAATATTGAGGATGGATAGCTTGTTTCATAAGGGTGATTATAGCAAAAATTTAACAACTTCGCTTTGGTTAATTGTCTTTTGTTCACCAGTGGTCATATTTTTGATAGTCACCTGATTGTTTTTGACCTCGTCGGGGCCGATGATGGCTACAAAGGGGATACCCAAAGAATCGGCGTATTTAAATTGTTTGCCGAGTTTGTCGGCATCGGGATAAAAAGAAGAGGCAACATTGTTGTTTCTTAACTCGGTAACCAATTTTAAAGATTCACTAATAGTTTCTTCGCCAAAATTAGCGACTAAAATTTTGGTTTTAGTTTTGGGTAGATTTGGGAGTAAGTTTAACTCGGTTATACAATCAACAATCCGGTCAAGACCAAAAGTAGTGCCAACAGCAGGAGTGTCGGGTCCGCCCAAAGTTTTTATTAAATTGTCGTAACGACCACCGCCAGTAATAGAACCAATTTTCGGTTCAGTAACAATGGTCTCAAATATAGGGCCAGTGTAATAATCAAGGCCACGGACAACGGTGGGGTCAAATTTATAATTATTTTCGGATACTCCTAATACTTTTAGTTGATCGATAACACTTTGTAAGTATTCGTCCGGTTGAGCTATTTTGATATATTTAAATAGTGCGGTAATGGTAGCTTTGGATATGTTTTTGATAATGAGCTCTTTTGTTACTCCATCTTCTCCTATTTTACCGAATTTGTCGAGACTTTGGAGTATTGAATTTTTGTTCTCAGTGATATCGCAGGCCTCTAAAATATTGTTGAGGACAGTGCGGGAATTAATGAGGATGGTAAAGCTTTTAAAATTTAATTTCTGCAAAACGGTGTTGATGACAGCTAAAATTTCAGCGTCAGCAGTAGGGGAGCTGGTACCAAAAATATCTATATCACACTGTAATACTTCGCGGTAGCGACCCTTTTGAGTATTTTCGGCCCGCCAGACGGGTTGAATTTGATAACGTTTAAAGGGCAAGGGAATTTGTTGGTTATACATCGCCAGCACTTTGGCAGTAGGGACGGTGAGGTCGTAGCGCATGCCAATTTGACGATCGCCATTGTCGGTAAAAGAATAGACTAATTTATCGGCCTCGTCGCCATATTTACCCATAAGAGTGGATGAATATTCTAGAGTGGGAGTTTCGAGAGGTTCAAAACCAAAGGTTTCAAAAGTTTCGATTAGTAAATTTTTGACATAGTTACGAACCGTCATAACCTCGGGTAAAAAATCCCGAAAGCCTTTTAGAGTTTGTGGTACTGATTGTTTCATAGTTGATTTTAACATTCCTTACACGAATCAGATTTTGCAAATAATGTCTTGCAAAATCTGGGGGAGTTTATTTAGTTTTCCAATTTCAATAAATTCGTTACTGGTGTGAACGGTTGTTTGACAGCCGGCACCAATGGTAAACGACATGGGTTTGTCAAATTTTTGCCACAATAATTGAGTGTCAAAATAGCCTGATTTGCGGATATTTTTAAATGGTAACTCAAATTTTTCTAAATCTTTTTTTGGTGTTAACCATGATCCGTAATCAAAATTAATTTTTAAATTATCAATTTTAACTGATTCACTTTGGGCAAATTCAATTAATTTTTGAGTAACTAATTGACCGTTTATAGAGCTGACACTGGGGCGAATATCGAGTGTTATTTGACAACTTCCAGCGACAAGATTGGGGGCAGAGCCACCAGAAATTAGACCTAAATTGATAGTAGTAGAACCCAACTCAGGGTCGACAAAAGTTGACAAAAATTCTTTTAATTTTTGATAAATCTTATAACTGGCCTCGATGGCACTAACGCCATTTTCGGGAGTACCAGCGTGACAACTGGTGCCAATTATTTCTAACTGGACTTCGATTAGCCCCCGGCAGCCGTTAGCTATTTCAAGGTCGCTACCATCAAGACAAACAATAGTTTTTGGTTTAATTTTGTCCCCATAATCGGCAATAAATTTATTCATCCCTAAAAATGTATATTCTTCGTCGATGTAAAAAAGAAAACCAATATTTTTGGGTAGGTTTTTTTGACAGGCCAAAATCATCATGGCAGCTAGACCACTTTTCATATCGGTGGTGCCACGACCATAAAGTTTGCCATCAATTTC
This sequence comes from Candidatus Shapirobacteria bacterium, assembly GCA_009885205.1. Taxonomy (GTDB): domain Bacteria; phylum Patescibacteriota; class Microgenomatia; order UBA12405; family UBA12405; genus UBA12158. The sequence continues at coordinate 5,390 of VFLE01000050.1, forward strand.
GGTTGGGGTGGTTGGGTTGGTATTCCATGAATTTTTATCGACTCCAACAGTATCGGTGTGACCGCATACAAGCGTGTCAATATCCTCGCTATTGCTAGCGAGGATATTGTAACGACCGTCAATGACGGGTTGTTTGACGAATTTTAATTTTGAATTATTTTGCAAATAATCAAAAATAAAATCGGCAACTGGTATTTCATTAGTTTTGCTGTCCACCCAGGAGGGGATAGAAACTAACTTTTTGGTAAGGTCTAAAATGTTTTGCATATGTTTAGTTTAAATAAATAATAAACTATTTAGTGAGAGCAGTATCCACTTTCTCCATATCGTTCAGTTTGTGTCCACTTACCTATTTCTGGATTCCAATTGTAAACTGTACATTCAAATCCCCCCATGGCTCCAACATTTCTTGTGTATGTCTTAGACGTTGGCCCATCATTTTGGGGTGGAGTTGTAAGATATTTTTCCCACCACTCAGCTTCACGAGCAAGTTGTTCTTGTTGACGAGTTTTTATATCGGCAATAAATTGTTTAGTTTTGTCGACAATATTTGTAATTAAATTTTTTCTTTCTGTCATATTTTTATAAATAAATTTTTTAATAATTTGGGATTACTAAACCAAAAACCCCCGTTGGTACGGGGGTTTAGATGTTAAATTAAATAAATTGTTTAGGTCGTAACAATACCCCGCCGGTTGGTGACCACGGTATGAGTGTGATGCAAAAATAATTTAAAATTTTTCATATTTTTTACTTGCCGCCTACGTCCGCCTAGGC
>VFLE01000036.1 GCA_009885205.1 Candidatus Shapirobacteria bacterium
TGACCGATAAAGAGATGAATACCGCCCCAGAGGGGCAGTTTCAAATCTTCAGCGGTTTAAACAATTCTTCAACGACAAAAACAAAAAAAAATGATATGGAAATTATAAAAACCGGACTGAACAGCGCAGATGATTTTGACTGGGAAATCTATTTGTTATTGAATCCAGATTTAGTTGCAAAGGGAATAAATACAAAATCCGCTGCATGTAAAGACTGGCACCTTTCTGGGAGAAGAACTGGACGTTTATGTAGCGATCCTGATTTTGACTGGGAAATGTATTTATACTTATATAAAGACTTGGGCAACGCGGGAATCAATACAAAGCAAAAAGCATATACCCATTGGATTAATGCCGGAAAACGCGAAAAAAGAAAACCATTTGATCCCGATTTTGATTGGAATCTGTATTTGTTATTATATCCCGATTTAGTGTCGAATGGGATTGTTACAAAATTACAAGCATATAGTCACTGGATTCATTATGGAAAAAAAGAAGGAAGAATTAGTAAAATAAATTGGGAAGATCATACTGATTTTGATTGGGAATTTTATGCTTATGCAAACAAAGACTTAAGCGAACGCGGAATAATCAAAAAAGAGCATTTGTTTATGCATTGGATTCATTCCGGAAAAAAAGAAGGACGAACTGCATCGATTTCTAACTATGAAAAACAATACAATAATATTCTTTCGCATAAGAATTATTCAAAAGAATTTATACATTTAAATATCGTATCTAAAGTAAATAGTAAAAATGATAATTATGTTGTTCTTGCGTCAACCGAATCAATACGATATGGAAAACCAAATTTCAAAAAACTTGAAAAATTAGTAGAATGGAAAATTGACTCATCCGTTATTTTGGTAATTGATTTTCCAAATTTGGGCGGTGGGGCGTCTTGGTTTTTGAAGAGTATTGTACAGATGTATAAACATGTGCAATCGTTTTTGATTTGTCGGTGTTTTGATAATCATATTTATTTTTATATAAATGATGATTTTATGGTGAATGATAAATATACAATACAAAACGCAATCGCAATGTTGAAACAAAATAAAAAAAAAATTAAAAAAGTTTTTGTGAATTCAGTTATAGGTCATGAAACGAGTTTTCTAGAAGAGATATTCAATCTTGGAAAAAAAGTAACATCAATTACGCACGATTATTCGTTGGTATTTAATAATTGGAGCGGATTTTATCATGAATTTATTAATAAACCAGAGTCGTCGCTTATAAATGTGAACAAATTTCATCAAATTATTACGCAAAATGAAGAAAATTTACATATTTATAAAAGATTTATCAATTATGATAAACCTGTAATAGTATCGGAACTACCAGATTATAAGTATAGCTTACATAAAGTAGAAACAAACAACAAAAAAACGGTGATTGGCATTTTAGGTAACATTTCAAATATCAAAGGATTTTTGATTGTCTATAAACTAATTAATGCATTCAGAAAAAGCGAAACAATAGATATTGTAATTTTTGGATCAATAAATATGGATTACGAAAAGCAATATAGTTACAAAAATATAGAGGAATTGAACAAATTATTAATTGAACATAAACCAAATATGTTTATTGAATGTACACTATCACCGGAAACGTATTCATATACCTTAACATTAATGATGCTAACACAATTACCCATTTTATATCAAGCAAAACCCTTTCCCTCTGTAGTAGAAGATAGATTGTCGAAATATAAAAATAAATACGCGTTTGAAAATATAAATAATTTAATTGAAAATGTTGGATTTATAACAACAAAAAAACAGGATTTTTTTTATACAATTGATTCGCGAATATATTCGAATACGTTTTGGGATTCGTATTTCGGAAAAGAACAATCACTAGAATCTACACCCGAAACAATAATACAAAAGATTTACAGATGAATTTAGTAAGAAAGACAATTGAATCTTACAAAAATTCGAAAACCGGGATACATAAAATACACCGACCGAAAAGAAAAATGAGACAAAACACAGTTATGAGTTGTATATTTTATAACTATGTTTCAGGTAGTTTGTTAGATGGACTTTTGTTATTTTCTTATTTATTATATTTGTAATTACATCTACTATATCATCATAGGTATTTGGACTTTCCCTTTTTATGTAGTGTTTTAACTGACTGAAAAACTCTTCTATTGCGTTTGTTTCTGGATGATACGGGACAGCGTATAACAAATGGTTATGGTCGTCTTCTATCTTTTCGCGTATCAGTTTGGATTTGTGAATTGGAGCATTATCCATAATAATTAAATATTTTTTATACTTTCCTGAAATATTATCATCGTAAAATTGTAAAATATCATCCGTTTTCATACCTGTTAATCTTTGTGGATATAGTTTCCACGCAACCACTTTATCCGCACTAATAGCACATAATAAATTAAACCGCTTGTAAGGGTATTTGTTTGTTTTTTTCAATACTCGTGTCCCACTTTTACTGCGACCATATGTAAGGTTCATATTCAAGTATATAGATGTTTCATCAAAACATATTGTTTTAGAATAATCATATTTCGTTTTGAGTGTATTGTAAAAAGTATCTAAATCGTGTTTCTCTTGTCCTTCTCGTTTTTCAGGGTAGTATTTACTACGCAATCTTTTCCGTGTAATTTTATTTTTGGAAAGAATAGTATGAATACTTCTATCGGTTAGATGTATATTGAACTCTTCCTTTACTAATCGTGATAATTCCCATAGAGTAGTTGTATTATATTTACGAACATAGTTCTTTACAAATGTTTCTATGTTTGGTGTGATTTTTAGATTACGATTTTTGCGTGTTTTCCTATTTACATTTCCATCTTTGTTATATTGCTTTATCCACCTAGATAATGATTGATATTTACACTTGAATAACTTACAAGTATCACGCATATCATCATTGCTTTCTAAATAATGTTTTACAGCAACTTCTTTATAATCTTCACTATGATGCGACATAATACATATATATAAAATTATTTAAAATTATTTAAAAATATTTAGGAATATAATATAAATGGAAAGTAATGATGATTTAA
>VFLE01000094.1 GCA_009885205.1 Candidatus Shapirobacteria bacterium
CTTGAAAAGGAGGGATCTTGAGGGAACCTTGGTTCCCTTAATAGGGAGGGATCTTGAGGGAACCTTGGTTCCCTTGAAAAGGAGGGATCTTAAGGGAACCTTGGTTCCCTTAAAATATAGACGTATAATAGAACCGAATGTCAATTAATCCTCTCGCCGATCCACAAGGATTTTACAACAATATCAAACCAGACAAGAATCTAATCCAAGACACGTTGGGTCTTTCATCTCCTAGTTCCTATTCTTCGTTTTATAGTCCGGGAATAAATCCCAACGACACCTATGTAAAAGAGCTAGTTTTAGGTCATACTTCGGCGGCGAAAAACAAAACGTCATTTCCAGGAAACCGAACATTTGTAGATATCAAGTCTTCTTCTTCCTCTCCCGCCGGAACAACCCCAAAACAATGTTATGACGATTCCGGAAACCCCCATAATTTATCGGTCCTCGTTGACACGGTAAACAAAACGACAATGCAATCAGATCCAAAGAATCAAGGACTTTTGTATTCTTTGTTTGATTCTGTCCAAGATTTACAGAAAGGGATTTCGAATATTGGATCAAAATCGAATCCCTATTACTGTAAGCCAATTACCGCGATTATTAATGACGTTGATCAATCGAAGAGTGATATAAAATATGTATTAAATAGCGATATTTCTGAATCGTTTATTGATTCAGCAGCGTATAACACAGTCGATAAGGATACGATTCTTCGTATAAATATGGCTTCTTCATCTTCTCCCGGAGTAGGACCTTCCCCTTCGGCGAAACCTATTCTTTCTCCTGGAGGGGAACCATTGAAAGATGCCGCTGGAAATGTAATGTATCAAAATGCAGGTGTATCCGGTGGTGGACCGACTCAGTTTAATCTGGATTTGATCAAAGACAAATTGGATTTTGCGGCTCAAAATTTCGCGCCATCTGTTTCAGCCGATTTGATTAAAAGCATTAGTGATCTTACAAGTCAAAAAAACGCGATTGTCAATAAATCGCCTTCGGTAAACGGATTTACCACGTTATCTTTTGAAAAATATAAGAAAAATCCACTAGAAGATCCGATTGTGCTTTTTTATTTTGTGTCTCTTACATTGTTGTTGATGTATATGTTGTACCGATTATACAGACGTCTCTAAATCATCATTTTTATTCTTGCGAATCCCAAGAATAAAAATAGCAAGTTATACGATAATTGTAAATTTCGTACGTTGGTGAAAAAAATAATAAAATTTCATTGTATATGCAAGAGTTTAGTTTAGCATTTTATACTTATTTTTATGGCAGCGACGATAATGTCGCATTTAAAATTCCAGAATTGCCATCATTGAAGTATAAATGTTATTATTATACCAATAATAATACTATTCTTGAAAATTTAAAAAATACAAATTGGATTGGAATTTATGAGGACAAACCAACAAGCGACGACTTAATTGAAAGTTGCATGGTAGGGAAACATATAAAAACCATGCCGCATGAATATGTCGAATTAAAAAAGTATGATTATTTATGTTTTTTAGATAGCAAATTGGGAAAAATAAATGAAACTTTTGTGGAACAATTTATTGCTACATTTTTTATAGAACAAAATTATGCGCTTCTATTGCGCGAACATTGGGTTGCTGACAATAATATTATATGGAATGAATATTATGAATCTATGTATCAAACTAGATATAAATTGGAAAGTGAAAAATATATAAAATATATACAAAATCAAATAGCGTCCGGTTTAAGTGAAAAAACTGAACACCATTGTGCATGTGGATTTTTAATAAGAAACATGAAACATGAAAAGATTATAGAATTGAATAAAATGTGGTATCAACATATTCAAGAGTGTGGAATTCAAGATCAAATATCTTTCTTTTTTGTAAAACAATTGTTTCAGGATTGTATATATTCTTTTACTGAAAATCCATTTTCTCAATAACCAGGGTTTTTTCATTTTTCATTTTATATTTTACATCTTCCGGTTTTCAATGACCGAAGATGTAAAATTGTTTTTCTAAATTTCACATTTAAGACATATTATATCTTTTGTAAATTTCGAGTGCGACTAATGCTCCAAAAACTTGTACGACACAATAAGGAATTATGTCAGAGGGGGCGATTTTACCCGCCGCGGCCATAGTAATCGTGATGGCTGGGTTGGCAAAACCGTACGAAATATCTTTGAGCAAAATAATAATGAGAGCAAGAGCCGCTCCAATGGCTAAAGGATTTCCCGTGGCCAAAACTACATATACGAAAAATATGGAGGCAATGAATTCGACTAAATAAGTATACATTTAATTTTGGAGAGATATATAGTATGCTACGAAAATCTTTGTACAGTTAGGGATTGTCCTCTTTTTTCGGCGGTTATCCAGAAATACATGAACGCTATCTTTAACCCTTTCGGGATGGCGATATTTTTTACTGAATTGAACATATATACGCCCATTTTTATACAATTTTTATTTAACTTATATAAAAATATTACAATTATCTATCTAAATTAAAATGTCATCGTGCAATGGTAATGGAGAATGTTTAATTCAATGTAACTGTGAATGTTATAACGAAGAAACAGATGAATATAATGAAGTATGCGTTTGTGGTCACAGAGAACATAATGGTAATTGTCCTTCTAATTGTTGTATTCCAATTGAATGTAGAAATTATAAATATTGTAATATAAAACAACCGAAATGGTTATCATTTTGTCATAATGGTATGTGTATGAATTGTGCTGTTCAAATGGGAAAACATACATATACAAACGAAGTAAAAGATTGTTGTGTATGTTTAGAAAATAAAATTATGTTAATACTAAAATGTAATCATAAAGTTTGTAA
>VFLE01000199.1 GCA_009885205.1 Candidatus Shapirobacteria bacterium
GGTAGTGGAAATATTGCTAATGGAAGTTTTACATTAGTTGCGGGTAATGCAAACTCTGCAATAACATCATATTCAAGCGTTGTAGGTGGTCAAAATAATTTAGCATCTGGGCTAAATTCTTTTGTTGGCGGTGGAAATGGAAATAAAGCATCAGGCATTTATTCTACTGTTGTTTGTGGATATTATAATAAGGCAACTGGAAAATACTCTTCTATTTTAGGCGGTTATAATAATAGTGGTTCAAGTTATTATTCAGCAGTTGTTAATGGAAAACAAAATCTTTCTGCTGGTTACTCATCTTCTGTTTTAGGAGGAAATTTTAATAAAGTATTTGGTAATTATTCTTCAATAATTGCAGGAAATTCTAATAGAGTTTATGGTGCACAATCATCTGTTGCAGGTAATTCAAATAAAGCTTATAGTTCACAAAATTTTATAGGAGGTGGAAGCTCCAACGTATCTTCAGGCACAAGTTCCTCTGTATTAGGAGGTGTTTCAAATAAGGTATATGCTCCATATTCATCAATAATAGGTGGTAGTGGTCATAAACTATATGGAGCTTACTCTGCAATTATCGGAGGAGTTAACTTTACTGGAACATCAGCAAGTACTGTATATATGCCATCTATCGCATTCCAGTCTACAGGTTCTTCTCTTGCATATATTGAAATTCTTATTGGAGATTGGGATATGGATACAAATGCAAATGTATCCATATCCCACTCATTGTCATCTACTCAATGGAAGACTATTAGGAATATGTCTGCAACAATTAGGGATGATAATAATGCAAATTATTATGAATTAAATGGAGATGCAAATGGTAATATGGGAGTAAGTTCAACTCAATTTACATTAGGCAGAACTACTGGGGGAAATTTTGATACAATTCTTTTTAATGCAACTTCGTTTAACCGTGGTTTTATTAGCTTCTGGTATAATCCAAACGCATAACAAACGATTTAAAATTAAACTTATTTATAGATAATTATGGCAGATAGTAAAATAGAAATAGATATCCTAATTAATCAAGCGAATAGCGCAAGGTCAATTAGTGAATTAACAAAGTCAACAAAGGCGCTTAAAACTGCCTTAAATGAAGTTAACGGAGTTGATTTTGCTAAAATATCAGAAGCATTAAATGAGGTTGATGGTAAATTAGGGGATATTGGTGATACTGCAAAAGTCACAGCGGGTTCTGGTATAGAAAGAATAAACTCATCTCTTGGCTCTTTAAAAGACGGCTTACTTAGTGCAGACCCTGGAAAGCTTTCAATAGGAATGAAAGGTTTGGGTGCGGCTATGGACGCCATACCTCTGTTTTTAATAATTGAAGGACTTAAATATTTATGGGATAATTTTGATAAGGTCGCTGAAATAGTTAAAATAGCAACTGGTTCGTTTAGTGCTGAAGAAGTTGCAGTTAAAAATGCAACTGCGGCTATGGAACTACAAAAAAAAGCAACAACAGCCCTAGTAAAAGAATATGACAGAGAGATTGCTGTATTAGAAGAAAGTGGTGCATCAGATGCAAAGATACTTGAAATTAAAAAGAAAAAAATTGGAGTTCAAATATTAGAAGCTGAAGCTATTTTAAAAACACAAGACACTAAATTGCTTGAGATTAAGAATAATGATGATTTATCAGAAAGTCTTAGTAGAGCAGCTGTGTGGATTCAAAGAAAATTAGGTAATGATAAAGCTGCCGAACTCTTTGAGATTGGTATTGCTGCTGAAAAAGCAGAAAGACTTAAAGAAGAAACCACAAAAAGAGAAGAAGCTACTGAAACTATAAAGGATTTACAGAATAGTTTATTACTTCTAGATATTGATAATACAAAAAAAATAGCTGCAAATAACAAGAAGGCTTCTGAGGAAATAAAGAAACAAGCTGAAATTGATGGCGAAGAGAACTATCAGCGCTACAAGGCTGAACAAGA
>VFLE01000016.1 GCA_009885205.1 Candidatus Shapirobacteria bacterium
CGAGGACGATGACGAGGACGCGAATGATGACGAAGAAGGCGTGGATGATGGCGAAGAAGGAAAGTTCAATCTCATCTTTACGTACGGAGCTGGAAATTCGATCAATGAAGAAGATGACGCCGCGATTGAAGACGATTCAAATGAAGAATGCAATAGCGATGACGAGAAACTTTTCATGAAAGAAAACTATCAACCAATTCGTTATGCAATTGACGAGCCTCCGATTGTTGAAACTAAATCCACGTCAAACAACAAAAAGAATAAGGATAAAATCAAGAAAAAGGGGAAAAAGGAGGTTGTGGAGGAAGATGATGCTACCAAACCCGACGTGGAATCTGAATACCTCGAGCTTATCGAGTTGAAAACGCATCTTACCGAAAAACTCCAGAAGAATCCCAAAAGCAAGATTCTAATTCACGCGATACAAGAGTGTCGCGAATCTATCAAGAAACTCGTCCAAAAGTCGCGTCTCAAGAATGCGCGAAAATATCATAAAATGATTAACGACGAACATCAGGAAACCAGTGAGGTCGATTATTTCAAGAAAAAGCTATCCAACAAAGAGCAATTGCGAATTATGAATGAACTGAAGGAAATAAACGATCACCTGCGTGTCGAAAAGCCATACCGTCTAAAATTACTCGAATCCAGTATTCCTCACAAATACAAGGCGACTGTTATGCAAAAGGTCAATCTGTTGAAGTCCATGGAGCCGGGGGATTCCGAATATCACAAAATAAAGTATTGGGTAGATGCCTTTATGCGCGTCCCCTTTTCGATTTATAAGGGACTAGATATAAAGATGAGCGATGGATTGGACAAATGCACCGAATTCATGGAGAATTCGAAAACGGTTCTCGACAATTGCGTATATGGTCATGACGATGCGAAAATGCAAATTATGCAAATGGTCGGGCAGTGGATCGCAAATCCTTCGGCCATGGGAACAGCCATCGCTATTCATGGCCCGATGGGATCGGGCAAAACAACACTGATTAAGGATGGAATTAGTAAGATATTGGGTAGAGAATTTGCCTTTATCGCTCTCGGAGGAACCGGCGACGCTAGTTTCCTAGAAGGACATTCTTATACATACGAAGGAAGCAGTTGGGGGAAAATTGTACAGATTATCATGGATAGCAAATGCATGAATCCGGTCATTTATTTCGATGAGCTTGACAAAGTGAGCGATACACCCAGAGGTGAAGAAATTATTGGTATTCTTACCCATTTGACGGACACCACGCAAAACGGACAATATCACGACAAGTATTTTTCGGAGATTGATTTTGATATGAGCAAATGTCTGTTTATATTCAGTTACAATGACGAATCCAAGGTCAATTCGATTCTGAAAGATAGAATGTATAGAATCCAAACGAAGGGATATGAAGCCAAAGATAAAGTGATTATCGCCAGAAATTATCTTCTTCCAAAGATTCGCGAGCAGGTCAACTTTACGGAGGACGAGGTGCAAATTCCGGATGATACCCTTCAATATATCATTTCGAACCGCAATCTTACGGGAGAGGAAGCCGGAGTTAGAAACCTGAAAAGATGTCTCGAAATCATTTACACCAAAGTCAATTTGTTTCGACTCATGAAGCCGGGATCAAGTTTGTTTGGGAAAGAAATGGAAATCGACGTATCATTCCCATTTACCGTGACAAAGAATGCCGTAGATATATTTATCAAGAATGATGAAAAGCAAAATCAAAGCCTATTATCAATGTACGTGTAAGATCCCATTCGGGAACATTTATTATTATTCAAAGCAAATAACATAAATATTTTTTTATATTATTTACAAATGGAGACGCCGATTAAAATTTATTATATGGAGCTCGTCAAGCGAACCTTGGACTCTGTTCCATTAAAAGCACAAGACGAAGAATATAAAAAAATCAAAGATTTGGTAGATATGTATCTAGAAAAATGTTGCGTCCATAATATCGTAGAAGATACGATTGATATTTCTCCGGATAGTTTTAAAACAATAAGATATTGCTTGCATTGTTATAAAACATTCGATTAGGATAGGTAGGCCTTTTATTTTTTCCAAACTTCAAAAAAATTGGCATAACAAGGTCCCCATCCCCCTTCTTCGCTATAATCGACTACAAAATTGTTCTTGGTCAAAATGTCATTTATGTAATTTTTTTCGGATATATCAAAATAATCATTTTCCATAATAATTAAATTCACACCGTCTAATATTTCCGGCATGTCCATTAAAATATAATAAAACGCCCCTTCACAATCCAATATCAATGTGTCAAACGCAATATTGTATTTTTTTTTTAAATCGTCCAGTGTAATCGTATCTACCCATTTATGTCCTTCTTCTAAAACGTCGCTTGGTTTTGTAATCCAATTTTGTTGAATCAGTTTTCGATTGGATAATGCGGCACTTTCTATGTGAAATGTAAAATGGTTTGCGTCTCGATTTTCTGTTAATTTTTTCGCAATATTTATATCGCTTTCCAATACGACGAGATTCGCCGGGTCTTGTAAAATAGACGCGATAACCAACGAATTTCTTCCTATATTTCCGCCAATCTCCAACACTTTTTCGTTTCCAGACAAATAGGTAACTGCCATTTTTTGTTCGGGTAATTCTTCATTAAAATTTCCATACCGAATTTCCAGTTTGGATTGTATGCTTTTTAGTTTTTCATATACGTCTCTGGTATTTATGGTAGTTATTTCGTTCGTTGTTGTGTTGATTTTTATTTGAGCAAAATGATCATATTCGGTTGCCGATTCATCGGTTACTATAAACACCTTTTTCAAAATTTTAAATAAAGGGTCTGTGAAATATTTGGCTCGGTTCTCATCTCCCGCTGGAATTCGAATGACGTTATTTTTTGTCAATTTTTCCAAACATATTTCGGTAACATCGATGGAATATTCGGATGTCCCGTATAAAATTTTCATTATAGTAATAGTCGATATAATGAAAATATATAAAATACGCATTTCTACTAGTACATATACCTAATCTTACTTACCGATGGCAAATGGAGCTC
>VFLE01000106.1 GCA_009885205.1 Candidatus Shapirobacteria bacterium
AAAAAGCATTAGCTATTGATTTACCCTGGTTTACGTAACCCGCACCTTGGTTTACGTAACTCACACCTTGGTTTACGTAACTCACACCTTGGTTTACTAAATCTGAAGAAGATCCGTTTTGAGAAGAAGACGGTGGCGGTGGGGGATTTACGCAATTATTATAATTTTTATACGCATCATTCAGTTGAGATACACCAAATGTGTTATTCATATATTTCATGTTATTGGGAGGATCGTACAATTGTCCAAACGACATTAGTGTATTAAATTGCGATTCGCAAGGTCCACCCGGTTGAACTTTTTTTTCCGGAAGAATCGTACGCTTGGCTGTTTCTCTTGTGTACATATTCATTATTCCATCCAAAGAGTCGTTTGTTTCTGGCGGAATATCAGTATAATTACTATCCGATTTAGGATATTTTATATTTGTCGAAGTATTTCTTGCAAGCCAATATAGTCCATCTTCCGATGGAGTAGGGTTTTGGTTGGTTTCAGGGATAGGGTTTTGGTTGGTTTCAGGGATAGGGTTTTGGTTGGTTTCAGGGATAGGACTCGGACAAGATGAAACAACCGTATTAAATTCGGATTCTGTTATTGTCTTGACATTTAGATACTTTCTGTTGCTGTCTATATTCGCTGAATAAAATACACCATTAATTCCTATATAAAAAGTTGACATTTTTTCCACAATTGTCGCTGTTTTATATTCGGATTTTTTCATTTTTTTCAGAGACGCAGCCAAACGATTATAGGCTTCGGGTCTACTATTTGGATTCGAATGGTAATTTTCATCCTTAAAATATTTTAATAGAGATTTTACATTCTCCGCTCGAGAACCTGCTCCTTCTTGAACACGAAAGAAATAACTAAATGCAAAATAAATAAACACGGCTGAAATGGAAACCATCACCATAACGTTTGGTCTAAACCACGTCCATATATTCGAATATTTAGTATTCTTTTTTTTGATACTTATATTTTTTACCATATATACTATACATGATAAAAAACCGTGAAAAACATGAAAAATCTAAAACAATCCAAACCATTTTTTCGCCGATTTGACCTTTCTCGATTTTCTCGATTTTTTGGAAGACCGGGATTTTTTGCCGCGTTTTCCTCCGACGGAACCGTGTGGCAAAACAGAGGAGCCACACGATCCGCCGCCCAGTTTCGACGAAAATTTAGTAGCATCAAACGTTCCAGTTGACAATTTGCTAGCCGTCAATATATTTCCAGGAGCATCGACCGCAGCACCACCTTTTACAGATTTGACCATCTTATACTATAGACAAAGATAAAAAATTGAATCAAATCGTACAAATATATATTGTAAACAGACATAAATATAAACCGTGGTATAATACACCGTAAATTATAAACATGATTGGAGAATATCAGACCATTCATACCAATGCAAGAACTAAAAAGAAGAAGACAGTATTATCTACGTCCGAAAAGTCAAAATTATGGGAGGTATTCGATTCAGATAAACGCACCGTTCTTGAAGAAGTAAATCAATTAGAATGTGTCTATGACAAATCGCCTAAATATATGGATACGAATTTATGTTCTTTGTGTAGTTCCGTGCTAATTATTATGGAAGATGGATTTCCCACATGTTCAAATGAAAGATGCGGCGTCATTTACAAAAATACATTAGATTATTCCCCTGAATGGAGATATTATGGAGCAGAAGACAAAAATGCGACCGATCCGACTCGATGCGGAAATCCCATCAATCCCCTTTTGCAAGAATCGTCATTCGGTTGCAAAATCCTATGTAGCGGAAAATCGTCCTACGAAATGAGACGAATTCGCAAATGGACAGAATGGGGGGCGATGCCACATAAAGAAAAATCGCTTTATGACGAATTCCAATTTATTACGATTATGGCTCAAAATGCGGGCGTTCCAAGAATATTTATCGACGACGCAATGGCAATTCATAAAGATATTTCAGAACAAAAAATGTTTCGCGGAATGAATCGCGACGGCATTAAAGCTGCGTCTATTTATATATCTTGTAGATTGAACGGTTGTCCAAGAACCGCTCACGAAATTGCGGAAATATTCAAATTGGATAAAGCGAGTGCGACAAACGGTTGCTCTATGGCAGTGAATATCTATTATAATATTGATAGAAATAGCGGAAACAGCCAAACACAACAACCCGAGTTATGTGCAACCACTCCAGCATTGTTTATCGAGCGATATTGTAGTCGTCTAAATATCAATCAAGAACTTACTATTTTATCAAAATTCATTGCGCAAAAGATAGAACAATATGGGAATATTAGCGACAATACACCACATTCCATCGCCGCGGGAATTGTTTATTTCATTGCCCAATCGTGTAATTTATCCATCACGAAATCGGACATTAAACAAATTTGTGGGGTTAGTGAGGTAACGATTAATAAGTGTTTCAAAAAAATGGAGGCGATGAAAGATAAATTGATTCCAAAATGCATTTTAGATAAATATTAAGGGAACCAAGGTTCCCTTAAGATCCCTCCTTATTAAGGGAACCAAGGTTCCCTTAAGATCCCTCCTTATTAAGGGAACCAAGGTT
>VFLE01000088.1 GCA_009885205.1 Candidatus Shapirobacteria bacterium
AGGTTGATTGAAAATAGGTCGTGGCCGGAATTGAGAGACTAAATTTTGCGAAGCAAAATTATTTTTTAATTTAAAATTTTTAATTTTTAATCAATTTTAAATAATTAAATTTTAATTTAAAAAGAATATATAAATCCTGTAGAAATACGGGATTTTTTTGTGATAAAATTGGTTAATTATATTAATTGATTATGGGTAAAAATTTTGAATATTTAGATGGATTACGAAGCCAAATCTCTGAAGTGAGAAAAGGTTCTCAACCAGAACTAGACGCTATAAAGGTGGGTTTAGACAATGTTTTTTTGAATGTTCAAGATCGAGGTATTGATAATACTAATATGAATATTTTGATTGAACGGGCTAAGTCAAAACTTCCTGATGGTTGGTATTCAAAATGGAAAGATAAAGATGATAATTCAATGTGGAAAACCGCTTGTGATGGTGCAATAGATGAATCGCCAAAGATTGTAGGTGATTTTAAAGGTGATGAATCTGAATTAGCCTTTATTATGTCATGGATAATTGCAGGAGAAACGGTTATTGATAGGCAAATATCAGTAAATATAAGAAATCCATTATTGAAAAAAGATATTGGTAAATTATCAAAAAGTGTTGCTGTGATTAGAGACGGTGGGGAAGATTGGCTAGAACCAATCGAAAAACAAAATTCATACAATAAGGCCATTGAAGAAACGAAAACGACTTTTAATGTTGATGATGCAGAAATAAAAAAAACGAAGGATTTGTTGAAGAAAAATTTGCCTGAAGAGTGGTTTGGCGAATGGATTAAAAGAAACGATGAAATGTGGGAGAATGCGTTTGAGTCAGTATTGCCAGTATTGAACTTAAATAGTGGTGTACACATTTACGACAAACATTTGAAACCAGATTTTCTTGATAGATTGTCTTGGATTATGAGAGCGGAAGAAATTATCAATGCTGAACAAAGTTCAGTGGATAAAATAGTAAATATATTTGGACTTACAGAGGGTGATATGTTAGTTGCTGATTGGGCCTTAGTTTCCAATGTTACAGAGGACTTTATAAAAAATTTAAATAGTGATAATGAACAACAAATATTGGGTGAGTTGTCTCAAAAAGTAATTCCTGATATGACTACAGAAAATTTGAAAGCTATGGGTGAGGATGGTCAAAAGAGGTTGGTGAAACATATGTTTGAGGATTTTTTAAGTCGAATGGTAAAATCAATGATGGAAAAAAGTGATTAGGTTGATTGAAAATAGGTCGTGGCCGGAATTGAGAGACTAAATGAAATCACCCCTGCCTGCCGGCAGGCAGGCCTGCCCCTCTTTGAGAAAAGAGGGGTTTTTCGTGCAAAAATTTGTGGGGGCCCGCCACGGCGGGTAAAATTTTTTTGTGCATTGACATTGATAGGTAATTAAATATACTAATATTATGAATATATCTAAAAATTTAGTGGCATCTTTGGTTTTGGCAGTAATGGTTTTGTCGGGTTTGTTGGTGTATCAATCTTTTGGTCAAAAAAGTATTTTGGGAGAAAGTACAATTGAAACAGCAAAAATTTTACCTTCTGACGGGTTTTGTTATGATTTAATGAGGATAACAGATCGATATTGTCAGAGTAATAAACCAACTCCTCCACCGACGGAGGTGACGGTTATACTTGAGAGACCAACTCCAACAGCAACTCTTTGTAAAACAGGACTTAATAGTTTTTCTGCAGGATCGTCTTGTAAGGGATTTATGCCACAAAGTACCTATATCTCGGCTAGATATAGTTGTTATGATGGTTATTCAGGAGAAGTTAAATCATCGGAAAGGAGTGGGTGTATGACTTCGACCCAACTTCAAATGATGGCGATTAGAGCCTGTAGTGGACGCAGCAATTGTAAACCAGTTCCTTCTGTTTATAAAAACTAAAATAGTGTTATAATAACCTTGTTTTAAGTTATTTGTTTATTTGATTTGTAGTAATACATTTCAATCACAAATCCTCAAAATCATCCGCCTTCGCTAAGAAGCTACGGCGAGACAAAGGGGATTTTTTTGTATATCATGAAAAAAACTAATAAGAAAAAAGCATTGGCGGCAGTGCAAACAATGGGAGATTTATTGAAATTGGGATCGAGTGAAGCGGTTGGTTTTAAAAAGGGACAAGCGATAAAAGGAAAAATTTCGACGATTAAGAACAAATCAATTTTTATTGATATTGGGGGTAAAACTGATGCGGTGGTTTTGGGAAAAGAATTTGAATTTGTCAAAGATTATGTATCTGATTTAAAAATTGGTGATGAAATTGAAGTCCAAGTAAAATCACCAGAAAATGATAAGGGACAAATTTTGGTGTCGATCCGCGGGGCGGCCTCGGGCTATGGATGGAGTTATTTTACGGAAAAAGAAAAGAGTGGTGGGGAGATTACGGTTTTTGGAAAAGAATTAAACCGGGGTGGAGTTGTTGTTACTGCTCCGTTTGGTTTTTACGGATTTATACCGG
>VFLE01000040.1 GCA_009885205.1 Candidatus Shapirobacteria bacterium
ATAATTTTTTATAATTGGGACTGGTGTCTCCACAGTAACCACACCTGCTACTGTCATCTCTTTTTGCATCAATTCGTACTCAAATTGAAAAATATCGTCCAAATTCTTGAATGCTCTCTTGTGAATACCAGTCTTTTTTATAATTTTGCTCTTCATAGTTTCTCCTTCCAATTCTAACAAAAATTTTATCTAGGTTATAATAACGGAAGACAAGACTCTCACCGTCATGGTTTAATAGTTCTTGGTGAGACTCTTTTAATGACCATGATTACTTCAAAACCACCCCAACTATTTGCTGACACTTTAGTTGAATATAAAAAAAAATTAGAACGGCGAAAAAAATATATTAAAAATGAATTCCAAGCTTTTGGTTTGATGTTGGCCGAAGAACTCGACGATTGGGCTCACAAAAGTCTTTATATTCGACTAGCCAAAAATACCGACAAAAACCTACTGGAAAAAGCCCTTTATTTTATCAAAGACCAAACTCAGCACACCATCAATTCCAAAGGCCGCCTGTTTATGTGGAAATTAAAACAACTCAAAATCGAAACTGAGATAAAAAATACAGTATAATAGATACTGTTTATGAACAAATCTACCAAAATTATTTTAGGTATTATCGTGGCAGTAATTTTGTTTTTTATTGTTCGTCAATTTGTAATTAAGCCCACTTCAGCCACCACCCTAAACACCAAAACCGACACTGTCATTTCTCCAACTATCGAAGACATCAAAGACGAAATAACCTTGTCTGGTTCAATTTATGCCGATCAAGTGGCAGTTTTGAAATTTCAAAATTCTGGTAAATTAAATTGGGTCGGGGTCAAGGTAGGGGATCATGTCAAAAAGTGGCAAGTTTTAGCCACTCTAGATAGCCTTGAACTCAAAAAAAATCTTCAAACTCAGTTCAACGACTACGAAAGTCAATTAAGCACTTTTACCGACACCACCGAATCATACAAAGACAAAATTATCACTGATACTGTCAAACGTATTTTAACTCGCACCCAAAACTCATTGGACAACGATGTTATTGCTTACGAAATCGCCGACATGGCCATCAAAGAATCTCGTTTAATTACCCCCATCGAAGGCATAGTTATTGCCATCGATTCACCCCTACCCGGAATCAACATCACTCCAGCTACCAGTACCATCACGGTCATTAATCCCAATTCTCTTTATTTTCGTTCCGAAGTTGACCAAAACGAAGTTACTAAATTAATTGTCGATCAAAAAGCCACTATAAATTTAGATTCTTTTGCGACAGAGCCTATTGATACTAAATTAAATTACATCGCTTTTACCCCAGTCTCAGGCCAATCTTCTACTGTTTATGAAATAAAATTCCCTTTACCGGTTGAAAATCAAAATTTAAATTATCGGCTCGGTATGGATGGTGACGTCTCCATTTTGATTACCGACAAGCTCCAAGTCTTGACTGTTCCTATTGAGGCAATTAACGATGATAATGGCCAATCGTTTGTTTGGGTAAAAAACAACGACACTGACAAAATAAAAAAATATATCAAAACCGGGATTGAAACTGATACTAAAGTTGAAATTTTAGACGGAATTAATCAAAATGACCAAGTTGTTATCAAAAAACGCTAAAAATAGAACTCCTGTTTTAGAACTCAAAAATATTGTCAAAACTTACACCCTTGGCACTACCACTTTTAATGCCCTTGACAGTGTTTCTTTTGCTATTTATCCTGGTGAATTTGTGTCTATTACCGGACCCTCAGGTTCTGGCAAATCAACCTTAATGCATATAATTGGATTGCTTGACAACCCAACTTCTGGCCAAATTTTACTCGAAGGCCAAGATATTTCTCATTTTAAAGAAGAAGCTTTGGCCAAAACCCGCAACATTACTCTTGGTTTTGTCTTTCAACAATTTAATTTACTGGCCAAAACCTCGGCCACAGAAAACGTCGCCCTACCGCTGTTGTATTCCGATGTTCCCAAAAATGACCGAAATAAATTGGCCTTAGAAATGTTAACTAAAGTCGGTTTAGCCGATAAAGCTCCCAACACCCCCGCTCAACTTTCCGGTGGTCAACAACAACGGGTCGCCATTGCCCGAGCTCTAGTCAATAATCCCATTATTATTTTAGCCGACGAACCAACTGGCAATCTTGACTCCAAATCCGGCGCCGAAATTATAAAATTATTTCACCATTTGCATGAAGATGAAGGTCGAACCATCGTTTTAGTTACTCACGATATGGATTTGGCCAAACAAGCCCAACGGATAATTATTATTCGTGATGGTAAGATCAGTTCTAAATAAAATTTAAACATTGATTCATTTTAAATTGATTAAAAATTTTAAATTAAAAATTAAAAATTATTCTCTGTGCTAAAACCATCACTCAACCATTTAATCAACTCATCTTTTAGGTCTATTTTTCTCCCGCCTCCGGCGGTATTTAATTTTATTTTATGCTAAAACCATCACTTAACGATTTAATTAATTCATCTTTTAAGTCAATTTTAAAAAACAAGGGCCGAACGGCCCTCACTTCTCTTGGCATAATTATCGGGGTAACATCGGTCATTTTACTTACTTCTATCGGCAATGGTCTCCAAATTTATATTAATCAACAATTTGAAAGTCTCGGTTCCAACACTGTTTTTGTCGCCCCTGGTAAAATTTTTAATGACAAAGGGGGATTTAACAACAATGAAAGTGGTCGATTTATATCCACCAGTTTTACTCAAGATGATGTTACTGCCCTCAAAAGATCTATCAAGAACACCACTATTGTTCCCGTCACTATTTCTCAGGTAGAAGTAAAATCTAATAAAATTACCAAAAATGACGTCACCATCGTCGGCTCAACTTATCAATATGCCGCCAGTGCCAACTATTTACCATCATCCGGTAATGGACGAACCTTTAACAAAGAAGAGGAAGATAAAAAAGCCAATGTTATTGTCTTGGGCCACACCCTCGCCAAAGATTTATTTCCCAGTGGTTCCGCTTTGGGCAAAAAAGTAATTGTCAAAGGTAAAACTATGAAAGTAATTGGAGTTTTGGACAAAAAAGGTGGCAGTTTTGGCGGCCCTGACGTTGATCAATATGGTTTTGCCCCAATTGGAATTATTTTTGACTTTGTTGGTAATCAAAAAATAAATCAAATGTTAATTAAAACTCAAGACAAAACCGATGTTCCTCAAACCAAAATCGATATCACCAAGGTACTATTAAAAAAATACGACAAAGACGCCTTTACTGTTTTTGATTCATCTCAACTTTTATCGTCTATCAACGCCATTATTGGAACCCTAACCATCGCCCTGAGCGGTATCGCCGCTATTTCCCTCGTCGTTGGTGGAATCGGCATTATGAATATAATGCTAGTCACCGTTACCGAACGCACTCGAGAAATTGGTCTGCGCAAGGCCATTGGTGCCTATCCTCGAGCTATTTTGATTCAATTTTTAATTGAAGCCATAATATTGTCAAGTATTGGTGGAGTTGTGGGAATATTGCTTGGAGCTCTAGGCACTTGGGGTATTTCCCAATTTTTCCCAGCTCAAATCACTGTTGGTTCAATTTCGATTGCTTTTGGTGTTTCTTTCGCTGTCGGTGTCATCTTTGGCGTCGCCCCCGCTCGCAAAGCCTCCATGCTCTCTCCCATCGAAGCATTAAGATACGAGTAATTTTTTCTGCTAATATTATTAAGTGAAGTCAGATTTTAAACAACACATTATTCCGCTGTTCGCTATCTATTTTATTACCAGTTTTATTTGGATTTTTACCAAAACCCATTATTTAAATTATTTTTATTTATTAACTGGTTTGGCCTTAGGCTCCTATTTGCTTGACATTGATCATTTATTATATTGGTTAGTTTTAAAACCAAATCTCGAGGAAAGCAAATTGGCCCAAGTTGCCTGGAAAAAAGGGGACTTTAAGTCATTAATAAAACTCCTAAAAATTACCGAACCATATCATTTTAGCCTTATTTTCCATCATTATTTTTTCCAAGTAATTTTAACCATTTTTTCTTTTTTCGTTTTTACTTCCACTTCCAGTATTTTTGTAAAATCATTACTACTAGCTATCAATATCCATTTATTAGTTGATGAAATTGCCTCCTATAAAAGTAATCCCAAAATACTCCAACAGTGGCTTTTTGCCCGCGAGACCAAACAATTTGCTATTTCCTCATTAAAAAATTATTTGTATTTTTTTACTATTATTTGCCTTATATTAACTTTGATCCTAATTTTCTAAAATGAACCAAGAACTTTTTCTCGATGCCAAAAAATATCTTAAAAACGACCAGGATCAGTTGATTGATGATGTAAAAAACGTCTTAAGTTATTTGCAACAAAATCATATCAATGACTATTCTTTCGTCGTCGCTCCCGCTGCCAAGGCCTACGAAGGCTATCTCAAAGATTTTTTCTTTGATTTAGAAATTATTGACGAATACAGTTATCACTCCAATCGTTTTCGGGTCGGCAAAACCCTAAACCCATCTTTACGTTACAAAAGATATTCTATTTTCAAAAAATTAAGTGATCTTCATCAAGACGGCGAGCAGCTGGCCGAAAAACTTTGGTCCGCCTGGAAGCAAGGCCGTAATGAGATATTTCATTACTTTCCCGGCAACGTCAAAAAATTAACCAAATTAGAAGCCGAAGAACGTATTACCCTCATCCTTAAGGCAATAATTGACTCTGGTGATTTTATAAATCAATATCGGCAAGATTTTTTGCTATAATTTTAACTATGACCAAAATAGTTTACGTTGATCCCGACAAATGCATTGGCTGTAACACCTGTCCTTTGCTTGACCCTGAAACTTTTGAAATGGACACTACTACATATAAGGCTATCGTCAAAAAACAACCAGCAGACGTCAATAGCGAGACTGTCAAAAATGCTATCATTAGTTGTCCTGTCGGTGCCATATCAATTATTGAAAAATAAATTAAAATATGATTAAAAAAACAGTTAAATCAACATCTTACGTTAAAGTTTCCGTTCCTGCCGTTATTTTTACCGCTATTTTATTAACTGTTCTTTCTTTTTATTCTGGTCTATCTTTTGCCAGGACCAAATCAGTATCTACCCCAAAACTTGATAGTAAAATTATTTTTGCCCCACCAAAACAAGACAAGGCTGAATTAAAATTCTTCGTCATGAGTTTTTGTCCCTATGGCAATCAAATGGAAGACATCTTACGTCCCGTCTTTAATCTATTAGGCAACAAAGTCAGTCTTACCCCACACTATATTTTTGACAAAATTGATAATCTTGATTCCTACTGTACCAGTCGATCTGGCGATATTTCCCAGTGTTCTGCTTATGTCCAAAACAAATACTTTACCTCACTCGATGAATGTAAAAAAGTTATTGGTGAAAATGTAACCAAATGTCAAGACGAAAAAGCTTATATCAAATCTCCATCAGGTGCCATGTATGCCTCACTTCATGGTCGTCAAGAAGCCACTCAAAATATTCGTGAGATGTGTGTATGGAATATGGTAGGTAGTGATAAAAAACAATGGTGGGATTTTGTTAAAAATATCAACAAAAATTGTACTGCCCAAAATGCCGATTCTTGTTGGGAAGATCAGGCCAAACAAGTAGGGCTTGATACTGCTGCCATCACCGATTGTTTTAATAAAGATGGTATTACTTTAATTGAAAACGAATTGGCTTTAACTAAAAAGTTTAATGTTTCTGGTTCACCCACTCTATTAATTAATGACCAAGCCTTTCCTCCCGAAACTGCCTACACTCAAGATGGCAAAGGTACCCTAAAAATAGGCAAAAAAGTTGCTACTCAAGACCGATACCGTATGCCCAATGTTCTCAAAGAAGCCGTCTGTGTTGGGTCAAAATCCACCCCCAAAGAGTGTAATACTATTATCCCCGATCCTGCCGGCACCGCCCCCGTCGCTGGTGGATGTTAAAAAAATCTCGTGATATAATCCGGTTATGGCAATCCAAAGAATAGCATTAGTTGAATACCAATGTTCTGTCAAGCCAAACGATCCAAATCATACAAGAAGAATTACTTTTGGAGAAAAACCATCATGGTGGCCTGATCAAAGTAAAATGCCAACGGATTATCGTTTAGAAACAACTTCATTTTTTAGTGCAGCTGTAGCTAGTCGTAATGAATCTTGCCCGGGATGTGCAACTGATGTCCTTATGATTCGTGTCGGACCTCAACCAGAATAAAAAATTTTATATTTTGTAGAGACGTGATTAATCACGTCTCTACCATAAAATTACAACATCTCTATTTCTTATTAAGACTGTCTTTATCCCAGTTTTTAGGATTATTTTTAATATAGTATTTTATTATTTTAAATCTTTCTTCACCTTCAATAATTTCGTCATAATATCTGGTTTGCCAACCAAAATATTTATTTTCTAAATGCATTTCTCTGGTAGTTCTGGCTTTATACCATCGGATAACAGTTCCTAAGCTAAATATCTTCATGGGAGAACTTTTAATCATGTTTTCTGTTTTCGTAGAGATAGGTTTAGTAGAGACGTGATTAATCACGTCTCTACTATTTTCTTTATATATTTCTGTATCCAAAAATAATTTTCTAATTCTTAACAATATATGAATATGGTTAGGCATAACAACGTAATTTTCCAGTTCAACATTACTAAAATTATTTGAAATCAATAATATATTTTTCAATGCAATTCTTCCTCTATCCGAAAATACCATTTTTCCCTCAACAATCTTTCCAAAAAATTTATTTTTACAATAGGTACAGATAGTCACAAAATATGTTCCATTACCTGAATAATTCCAATCCATTTTTCTTCCACTTTCAACTCTATATTGGTCAGCAAACATCGACATAGTTAATAATATAACTATTTCACAAAACCATGTAGAGACGTGATTAATCACGTCTCTACATAAAAAATAATTTAAAATGTTAATTTAATGTTAAAATAAGCCATATATTAATATAGTAGAGACGTAATTAATCACGTCTCTACCATAAAAAAAATTATTTTCTTCTTAATTTAAATGAAACTAAATTCTCATCAATTTTATAAAAGAATAAATATTTTTTATTTTCTTTTTTAAGTTAAATTTATTTATGAAATTAAATTCCCATCAATTACGCCGTAGTTCAATAGGGGAGGGGAGTCGTCATCAAAAAAAATCCGACAAAAATCCCATTGTTTTAGTTTTAGACAATGTCCTTGACACTTACAATATTGGATCTTTTTTTAGATTAGCCGATGCTTTAAATGTCGAAAAAATTTGTCTTTGTGGCCCAGTCGTCACCCCACCCAATCTAAAAATTCACCGCGCTTCGATCGGAACTTGGAAATGGGTTACCTGGGAACATTATTATTCAACCACCGATTGCATTAAAAAATTAAAAACCGAAGGTTACACCATTTATGCCTGTGAACAAACCAAAAACAGTGTTTTATACAATAAAGTAAAATATAAATTCCCCTTGGCTATCATTGCTGGGTCAGAAATGAATGGAGTAGGGGAGTCGATCCGCCAGCTGGCGGACCAAGTTGTCGAAATTCCCATGTTTGGCATCAACAAATCACTCAATGTTTTGGTGGCAACATCCATCATTTCTTTTAATGCTATTAGTAAACAAAAAACACCGATTATATAGCCTATCTTTCCGTATATTTTGCTTATTGTAAAGCTATTTTTAAGTGTTAGAATTAATTGTTTATGTCTAACACCCAAAAATATACTGGTGAACAAATCGTTGTCCTCGAAGGTCTTGAACCCGTTCGTAAACGCCCCGCCATGTATATTGGCTCGACCGACATCCGTGGTCTACATCACTGTTTAACCGAAATTATCGACAATTCTATTGACGAAGCTTTGGCTGGTTTTGCCAAAAATATTTGGATTATCATCCATCCTGACAATTCTGCTACCGTCGCCGATGACGGTCGAGGTATCCCTATCGACATCATGCCCAAATACAACAAACCCGCCCTCGAAGTCATTATGACCACTCTCCATTCTGGAGGCAAATTTGAAGGCACTGCCTACAAAGTTTCCGGTGGTTTACATGGCGTTGGTGCCGCTTGTGTCAACGCTCTCTCCTCTTTATATCGTGTCGAAATTAGGCGCGACAAAAAAGTATATTCCATGGAATTTTCCAAAGGTATTGTTAAAGATAAACTCCAAACAATTCCCCAAAGCAACATCCCTAGTCTAACCAAATTATTACCCGACAACACCACCGGCACTACCACCACCTTTTATCCCGACCCCGAAATTTTTAAAGAAACTACCGAATTTGATACCAAAACCATTATCAAATCACTCAAAGATCGTGCCTATCTTACCTCCAAAATTTATTTTCATTTTTTTGATGAGAGAAATAATAGTGAACATCATTACTATTTTGAAGGCGGAATTATCTCTCTTTTGTCAGAAACCAACAAAGGCAAGGTTGTTCTTCATCCTCCTATTTACATTCATCAATCTGCCGATGATGTTGATGTTGAAGTCGCCATTCAATACAACGATACCTTCCAAGAAAACACTCCATCATTTGTCAACATTATTAACACTCACGAAGGGGGGACTCATCTTTCTGGTTTTAAGTCAGCTCTCACAAAATCAATCAAAGATTACGCTGAACGCAAAGAAATAATTAAAAACAAAGACGATGTCATTACTGGCGATGATGTCCGTGAAGGTCTAACCGCTATAATTTCCCTTAAAATGGGTAGTAAAGATCTTCAGTTTGAAGGTCAAACCAAGGGAAAATTAGGCAACTCCGAAGTTCAACCTATTGTCGCCAAAATTGTTCGCGAAGGTCTTGATATTTATTTTGAGGAACACCCCGATATTGCCAGAACCATTATTAGTAAAGCCCTTTTAACTATTCAAATCCGTAAAGCCGCCAAAGCCGCCAAAGATGCCATCATGCGCAAAGGTGCTTTTGACTCGATGGGACTTCCCGGTAAATTGGCCGATTGCCAATCTAAACACCCCGAAGAATGCGAAATTTATATTGTAGAGGGGGATTCGGCCGGTGGTAGTGCCAAACAAGGTCGTGACCGTAAATTCCAGGCCATTTTACCCCTGTGGGGTAAGGCTTTAAATACTGAAGGCATGCGACTTGATAAAATCGTTGGTTCTGACAAATTAAAAGATTTAATTATTGCCCTAGGTATGGGTATTGGTGATACATTTGATATCACCAAATGTCGTTATCATCGGATTATTTTAATGGCCGATGCTGACGTTGATGGGGCCCACATTTCCACTTTATTATTGACTTTCATGTTTCGTCATTTACCTGGGCTAATTGAACATGGTTACGTCTACATTGCCATGCCACCACTTTATCGCCTTAAAGTCGGCAAAAAAGTTGACTATGTTTATACCGATGAAGAAAAAGAAGAATTTTTAAAAAAACTAAGTGGTGACAAAGTTGAAATTCAAAGATATAAAGGTCTAGGAGAAATGAACCCCACTCAACTATGGTACACCACCATGAATCCCGAAACTCGACTCCTTAAAAAAGTTTCAATAGTTGATGCGGAACGGGCTGACGAAATTTTTAGAATTTTAATGTCCGAAGACGTCCCCCCTCGCAAAAAATTCATTGTCACCCACGCCCATTTAGCAACCTTGGATATATAAAATATGCAAAAAATATTTGAAATATTATTTGCCCTATCGCCCTTTATTTTTATAGTATTTGGAATAGCATTTTTAATAAATTTTTCAGTTAAAAAGATGCATAAAGGTTTAAAAAAATATCCAACCTATTGGCTTGCATTAACTATCGGTGGTGTCATCTTAGTAATTTACGCCATAATTAATGGTACAAATTATCCAGAATTATTTATTGGATTAGTTTCATCTGTTTCAGGAGCATATAAGACCTACACAAAGTTAAAGAATGTTAAACAAAAATAATGCCACAAGATCCATCAAATGAATAATCAACAGAAATTAAAAATTGAATCAAAAGCCACAGTCTATATTGATTTTGGTAATGTCTACGGGTGGAAAGATCAACTAAAGAAAGTTGTTGATCCAAAAATTTTATATCAATATTTAAAAGGTTATTCTAAAATAGACGCTATTAACTTCTTTTACGGCACCGACACCAATCAAAAGTCAATTGATTTTTTAAAACAAATTAAAAAAACTGGCTATAATTTAATTACTAAACCTGTTAAATATATAACCGTAGGTAAGGTAAACAATCAAGATATAAAAATCAGAAAATGTGATTTTGATATTGAAATTTGCATGAATGTTTACCAACAACTACAAGACGGTTATCAAACCTTTATTTTCTTTTCTGGTGATGGAGATTTTGCTCCAATATATAATTTTTTAATTAAACAACACAAACAAGTTATTGTAATCTATGAACAAGGCCATTTGGGTAAGGAAATTTGGGAGATTAAAAAAGGTTTATTCAAAACTCGATATTCTTTTTTACAAGTTGAGAATACAAAAATAATCCCCCCGATTACTCGGAGGGCGTGATTAGTCAAATTATAGTCTACAATTAATAATAAATCAAGATACAGAATATGCCACAAGACACAACAAACAACACTATCGTTGATAACGATAAAATATTTATCAATAACCAAGGTAAAATTTTGGACGTCGACATCGTTACCGAAATGGAAAAGTCATACCTCGATTATTCCATGTCAGTCATTGTCTCTCGAGCTCTACCTGATGTTAGAGATGGTTTAAAACCTGTTCATCGTCGTATTATTTACGCCATGAATCAATTGGGTTTAACTGTCACGGGTAAAAATGTCAAATCCGCCGCCGTCGTTGGTGACGTCATGAAGTCGTATCATCCTCACGGCGATGGTTCTATTTATGGAGCTCTCGTTCGCATGGCTCAAGACTTTTCCCTACGCTATTTATTAGTCCAAGGACAGGGTAATTTTGGTTCCATTGATGGTGATCCACCCGCCGCCATGAGATATACCGAAGTCCGCATGGCCAAAATGACCCCCGAAATGATCGCCGATATTAACAAGGATACGGTCGAAATGATGGACAATTATGATGCTTCCACCAAAGAACCCACTGTCTTGCCGGTACGTGTTCCTAACCTTTTGTTAAACGGCGCTGAAGGTATTGCTGTTGGTATGGCCACCCGCATCCCTCCCCACAATTTAAGAGAACTTTGCTCTGGTTTAAATTTAATGTTAGATACCGCTACTTTGGAAAAAGTTGAGGATATAATAGCCACCACCCCAGTTGCTGATTCAGAGTTAACTACCCAAGAACTAATTTTTAAACCAATCCGCCTTCTTGAAAAAACCCATTTTACCTTTGAATCATCAGCCACCATCGAAGAACTAGTTAAAATAATTCAAGGACCCGATTTCCCCACCGCCGGTGAAATTTATGGCAAGACTGGCATTGTCGAAATGTATTCTACTGGTCGAGGCAAATTTATTATCCGGGGCAAAACCAATATTGAAGAAACCAAATCCGGAAAAATTCGCATAATCATTACCGAACTACCTTACCAGGTTAATAAATCTGAGTTTGTTCAAAAAATAGCCGAGTTGGCTCGTGACAAAAAAATAATTGGCATCAGCGACCTTCGCGATGAATCCGATCGACACGGAATTCGTGTCGTGATTGAACTTAAAAAAATCAGCAAACCCAAAAGCATTCTCAACAAAATTTTCAAATACACCCAACTTCAATCATCATATTCGGCCAATCTTTTGGCATTAGTTGGTGGGATACCTCAAACATTAAACCTCCGACAAATTCTGTTATTATTTCTGAGACACAGAGAAACCATCATCAGAAGACGCACCATTTTTGACCTAAAAGCCAATTACATGCGCTCCCATATTTTAGAAGGACTAAAAATAGCTTTAGACAATTTAGACGAAGTCATCAAAACCATTCGGGCTTCTGCCACTGCCGAAGACGCCAAAACCAACTTGATGGCCAAGTTTAAATTTACCGATCTTCAGGCCAATGCTATCTTAGAAATGCAACTCCGACGTCTAGCCGCCCTGGAACGTCAAAAAATCGAAGATGAATTTAGCGAAATCCAAAAAGTTATTGCCGATCTTACCTCTATTATTACCGTATCCACTAAAATGGTTGGAGTTATTAAATCAGAAAATAACGAAATTATTGAAAAATTTGGTGACGCCCGTAAAACTAAAATTATTGCCAAAGGTCTCGACCAATTTTCCGAGGAAGACCTTATTCCCAACGAACCAACTTTAGTGACTATCACCCGTAGTGGTTATATCAAACGCTTACCCCAAGATACCTATCGATCCCAACAACGAGGTGGCACCGGTATTAGTGGTATGGGTATGGCTACTCGTGTCGAAGACGAAGTCGAAAATATGTTTTTTGTCAATACTCACGACGAATTATTATTTTTTACCAACAAAGGTCGAAGTTTTAAAACCAAGGTTTGGGATGTCCCTGAATCTAGTCGTCAATCGAAAGGTCAAGCCATTATTAATTTAATCAATATTGTCGCCGGAGAAACCGTCCAAGCCATTTTACCCCTTCGCAAAGAAAATCAAGATAAATTCATTATTTTGGCCACTAAAATGGGCATTATTAAAAAGACAGCCATCGAAAAATTTGCCAATGTCCGACTTTCCGGTCTAGCCTCAATTAAACTCGACGAAAAAGATCAATTAGTTTGGGCCAAAACCACTTCCGGTAATGATCAAATATTTTTAGTTTCCCGCCATGGTAAATGTATTCGTTTTAATGAATCTGACACTCGCCCCATGGGTCGTCATACTCGTGGCGTCAAAGGCATAACTTTAAAAACCGGTGATGAGTTAGTCTCTATGGATGTTTTACCACCACGTCAACCAAATTCTTTTCGTCATCTTTTAGTCATCGCCGACAATGGAGTCGGCAAACGTTCTGATGCCTACCTTTACCCTCTCCAAAAACGAGGCGGATTAGGAGTAAAAGCTTCAAATCTTTCCGCCAAAACTGGTTTCATTGCCGTTGCTTCTGTTGTTTCCCAAAAAGACAACGAGGTTATCATAATTTCTAAAAAAGCTATTACCATTAAATTACCTCTTAAAGATATCCCCATACTATCACGCAACACTAGGGGAGTTATTTTAATGAGATTAAAAACCACCGATGACAAAGTCAACGCTCTGACCATTTTAGCTTCACCAGAAACCGAAAATAATATAGGACAAGTCAAAAAATAATTATAGGGTACTCTTATAATGTAGCTTAGCAGTCAGGGTAGGGGAGTGATAGTCAGGTTAAAAAAATCAATTATGGCCTATTTTAGGCATAAATTATCGGTCTCTATTTCCACTATGAAATTTATCGTGAACTTCGCGTAATCTAGAATCAGTAATGTGAGTATAAATTTGGGTGGTGGCTATATTGGCGTGACCCAACAACTCTTGAACTGATCTTAAATCTGCTCCCGCCCGAAGTAAGTCGGTAGCCATCGAATGTCGAAGTGTATGAGGCGTCGCATCGACTGGTAATTTAGCGCTTACGACATAATGTTTAACTAGACGTTGCACTGATCGTGGAGTTAGTCTCATTTCCGAATCACTACTGGCAATTTCATTTTTTCCTCCATATCGAATGAACAATGGTTTAAAATTATCCATTCTCGATTTTAAATATTTATTCAATAGTTCTGCAGCTTGGTGGGAAATAAATACCACCCGTGATTTCCCCCCTTTACCAACAATACCGAATTCTCGTAACTTTAGGTTAATTTGGTTACAATTAAGTG
The DNA here is from genome assembly GCA_009885205.1 of Candidatus Shapirobacteria bacterium. Taxonomy (GTDB): domain Bacteria; phylum Patescibacteriota; class Microgenomatia; order UBA12405; family UBA12405; genus UBA12158. The sequence continues at coordinate 13,762 of VFLE01000040.1, forward strand.
ACACTAATTCTGATACTCGCAACCCAGTCGAGAACAGCAATTCCAAAATAGCTCTATCTCGTAATCCCACCTTAGTTGACGTTAATGGTTGACTCAACAATCTTTTTATTTGATCATTATCCAAAAATTTTAAGCTATGATCCTTATTCTTTGGCACTTCAATTTTTTCTGGAGCCATCACCGAATAGTCATTTTTAATTAGCCACTTCAAAAAAGAACGGATAGCTATGGCATAATAGCCCTGAGTCACACTCTTCATCATTCCTTTAGTTCCTGGTTGCCGTGACAAATGCAATCTAAAATTCCGAATATTGTTCATATTAATATCTCCAATCTCGGGAGTTTCAATTCCACTTTCAATTAAAAATCTTTCAAACCCATTAAGGTAATGTCGATAGTTTCTCACTGTCAACTTTGACGAGTTGCGCTCCACCTCGAGATATTCTAGAAAACTAGTGACACCTTCATGAAGTTTCATTAATCAAGACTATCAGGTGCATATCAACAAAACAATCATCAATCCTAGAGCCTCTGGTGAAGCCTATTTAATTTAAACCTAACTTTCCGTATTTTTTAATGGTAGGGGAGTCAAGTGGATGTTTTAGGCACAGACCATCAGTCAAGAACCATCAACACCAACAAGGGGAATAATGCCTTTATTTAAATGTCTGTCATCCAGATATTTTTTATAATTCGTAATTAGTAATTTTTAAATATTACCCGGCAACTGCCGGGCTCCCCTGCCTCTTTTGGTATATATAGTCGCAAAAGATACATTGTGCGACTATGGTAATTGAGTTCCCCATCCACTAGAGAAGAAGACCTCTACCCCGGCGACGCCGGGGATAATAAAATTTAATTTATAATTTTTAATTCATAATTTAATAATTGCCCTTTACCTCCTCTCCTTCCCAAAGCTATATAATCACTTTGATACAGTCGACTGCTAAATAACTTATCCACAACACTATATCAATCTATATCATGAAAATGTCTTATAATATCGTGAAAACCACCCTATAATATTATAGGTCTACTCCCCTGCTTCAACCCACTATCAATTAATTTATAACTCCTTCCACCCCGATAAAACTTTACTAATTATTCCCGGTAAGGCAAATATCATATCGGGACGATAATTGACCACTACTGCCGGTGTGGTATTGTTTGTCAT
>VFLE01000095.1 GCA_009885205.1 Candidatus Shapirobacteria bacterium
AACAGAAGGAAAAATAAAAGCCACCAATACCAACACTCGACTATAAACTTCTTGATAAAACAATACTTTTATTGCCTTGTATTTGGCAATTAATTTTCCACTCAATCGAAAACTGATAAAACTAGTCAAAAAGTTAATTGACATCACCATGCTCGTCGCCCAAATTGGCAAAAACAAATTATAAAAAGCCGACTGAAAATTCCAGGTCACTCCACCAATATAGCCAATAATTTCGGCAATACTCAGCAATCGTACTTTTATATTATTTTTATACATTAACCACGATTCATAAAAATGGTGTTTCACACCTTTGGCTTTAATCTTTATTACTTTTGGATCGACAAATCCAAAACTAACAATAGTTGCCACGGTTCTAGGCAAAATCGAAATAACATATAATAGTTGCAACGATCCGGTTGCTAGCAAACTTCCCGCAAATACCCCCACAAATCCAGCCAATTCTAACCATGAACACATTTTTCCATATTCATGCTGATATTTATCTTTCTGACCTTTTTCTTGCAATGTCTCAAAAAGTAAGGCATCATTATTACCGGAAAACGCGGCAAAACTAAAACCATCAAAAATTGCCCCAATCAGTAATATCCAGTAATTGAGACCTAAGGCATAAAAACAAATCGCTAAAAGACTGGCGATTGCCCCAGCTCGCAAACAATTACTTCGACCATATTTATCCGAGTAATATCCCAAGGGGATTTCAAATAATCCCTGTGAAATTTGGGCTACCGAAAAAATACTTAAGGCCAGGGCATATGACTGAGTAATTTGATAAAAGTAAATTACAGCCAATACCGAATATAACCTAAAGTTGTAAAGGCTGTAAAACAAAGTAAAAAGTTTTACATTGCCTATTTTTTTTAATTTTAAAAACATCATGATTTAAATAAAGAAATAAAAGACCAAAAAAAACCCCGCAGCGGCGGGGTTAATTATCAAAAATTATTTTTATATATTTGACATGACAAACCCCAGCCTCGTACTTATTCGGGTACGACCGTTGTTGTTTATCACTGTTGCCATAGTGGGTTTATTTTAGCACAGATTTTAATTGTGTCAATATTATAGGTTAATATGTCCAGCAGGCAGGAGTTGCCCCGCAACGGCGGGGTTACAGACTATCTAAATTTTAAGTCCAGCGGGCAGGAGTCGAACCTGCTCAAAACAGTTTTACAGACTGTCACCTAACCGTTCGGTCACCGCTGGTTTGCTATAGGATTATACATTAAAAAGACTGATTTTAGGTATCAGTGACAATTGAGGTGATATAATACACTTGTGATTATTCATCAAGAAGAAACAGATCAAACCAGTCAGCCATATGAATCATTTTTGGATAATATATATCTTGAAAACAATATTGTTGTGAGATCTGCCGATTTGTCATCAACAAAAGTTGATTTGACTGACCCAGTGGTAGCTAAATTGAAAGAGAATATAAAGTCAGTAGAAGAAGCAATGTATAATTAAACTTAGTTTTTATGAATAAAACCCGTCTCATTTCCTGGAACGTTGCCGGTATGCGCGCTTGTATCAAAAAAGGTCTGTGGGAATTTATGAAAAATGATAATGCCGATATTTATTGTTTACAGGAAGTTAAGGCAAAAGTTGAACAAATACCTCACTCTGTCGATGAGCCTCAGGGCTACAATTTTTATCTAAATTCTGCTGAGAAAGCCGGGTATTCTGGTGTTGGTACTTATACTAAACTCGAACCCAAAACCGTAATTTTGGGGGATCGTGATAATGATTGGGACAACGAGGGTCGGGTTATCATCACCAAATTTGACGAATTTACTCTCTTAAACGTTTATTTCCCCAATGGCAAACGAGATGCAGGTCGACTCAAATTCAAATTAGACTTTTACGAATATTTTTTAAAATATATTAACGACCTTCGTGATCACGGCGAAAAAGTCATTTTTTGTGGCGATGTCAACACTGCTCACACCGAAATTGATCTGACCCATCCCAAAAATAACCAAAAAACTTCCGGTTTTCTCCCCGTCGAACGCGATTGGATTGATCGATTAATCAAAAACGGTTGGGTCGATACTTTTCGTGAGTTTCATCTCGAGCCCGAAAACTACACTTGGTGGGATCAAATTTCTCGAGCCCGTGACCGCAATGTTGGCTGGCGCATCGACTATTTTTTTATTGATAAAAGCTTACGTAAAAACCTCACCGACGCCTTTATTTTAAAAGATATTTATGGTTCAGACCATTGTCCTGTTGGCATTGAAATAAATATTTAAAATATTTATTTTTTCTTTTTTACTACTTTCACTAATTTTGGTTTAACAACAACTTCGACTTCTACAACTTGATTTGAATAATATTTTAAATATAAAATACTAGCCCCTCCAATAATTATCGATCCACTAAAAGCAAAACTAATTTGGGGATACATCAGGTATGCCAATATCGAATTTACAATTCCCAAAATTGACCCAAAAAATAGGGCAATCCAATATCTATTTTTAATCTCAGGGTGGGCAGTTAATTTAAATAATTTAGCTAGTAAATAAACCACCAGACTGTACCAAAAATTAGCCAACATTATCCACGGCAACATGGCCACTGTCAAAATAAAAGGCAAAACCGAATACAACTTCTTACCTTGTTTTTCGACTATGGGCAAATATTTTGTTTTACCATCCAACAACATTTTTTGATCAAAATCACCCGAAAATTCAACCGGTATTTGCCAAGCCCGAATTTCACCATCGTCTTTTTTACCACCCACAAAATTTTTCCCCACTATGGCAAAAGGTTTGCATGGGAAATTTTTAGGTTGTTCCGAAAAAGCCTTGATGTTAAGTGACTCAGATCCATCAAATACCACCCCCATATTGTTTTTCTTGTCCAACAGCAAACAGTAGGGCAATTTTTTATTTACTGCCACTTGACCCTTGTCGACACTTACAACCAAGTCTTTGGGATAATTTACTGTAATCAGTTCCTCAGCCTTGGTACCCAACTCTCCAAAAAATTTGTCTACCACCTTTTTATTCCCAATTTGACTCTGTAAATAAAACCCAGTCAACAAAACCGACACCACCGTCACCCCAAAGCTCATCATTTTTGTTATTTTCATATTTATATTATAAAGTATTTAGTAGCATCTGTCTTTAACCACTGATTATTTTTATAGCAATTTGGATCCATTTCTTGTAATTTTCCCCAAAACCTGTGGGAATGGTTATGTTCCAAAATATGGGTCAGCTCGTGCAAAATCACATGTTCAAATTTATCTGTCGGAAACAAAATTATTTGCCAATTAAAATTTAAATTGCCCGAAGTAGCACACGACCCAAATCTTGTTTTTTGATTTTTAATTTTAATATCGCCAATTTTTATCTCAAATCTTTCTGCCAATTCCTTAGTTTTATCACGAATTATTTTCAATGCTTTCGGTCTAATTTTTTTGTCTATCAATTTTTTGATATAGTTGTCAGTCATTGTTTTAACTCGGATCTTGATCTCTTTTTCTTCTTCAAAAAATAACAACGAATCATTATTTCCCAGGGATATGTTTAAAGAATAATTCTCTCCCAAAATATTAATTATTTTTTGATTTAGCAAATCTTTTTTAACAGGCATTTTGGCCAACTGATGTTCTATCCATTCTTTTTTACTTTCAATTATTTTTTGCCAATTCTCAAATCTTCCCGTAGTAATTTGGACTGTTTCTCGGTCCACAATTTTTAATCGCCATCCCAAAAGCATTTTACCAGCCTTAACCTCAACTTTAAAATTTTCCATAGTGACGTATAATGATTATAGATGATATATCTAGGTGCAGACCACAGAGGTTTTTTATTAAAAGAAAAAGTCAGGGAATTATTAATATCTCAAAGTCAAAATGTCACTGATCTGGGTCCAACCGAAATTATCCCAGACGACGATTATCCCTTGATCTCCTTTAAATTAGCTGAAACTGTCGTCAAAAAAAACGGTGATATTGGCATTTTAATTTGTGGCTCTGGCGCTGGCGCTTGTGTCTCGGCCAACAAAGTTAACGGTGCTCGAGCCACTTTAGGTCTTTCGGTCAAGCAAATCGAGGCCGCCAAAACTGACGATAATATAAATATTTTATGTTTAAGTTGTAATCATTTAGATGAAAATATAAATTTAGAAATCGTCAATAGTTTTATAAATTCTTTTTATATCGCCGAAGAAAGGCGAGTTAGAAGGTTAAAACAAATTCAAGACTATGAACTTAAAATCAGTTGATTTAGTCCCCGAAAATTCGACAGTAATTTTACGTCTAGATTTAGATTTACCCATAGTCGACGGCAAAATTATCGACAATTATCGTCTAACAAAATCCCTGCCAACTATTAACAAATTATTAGCCACCAATTGCCAATTGATAATAATTGGCCATATGGCCCGCCCGGCCACTGCCGGGGTCGACCCACAATTTTCCCTCCGTCCAGTTTATCTCGAATTAATGTCGCTCCTCAACAACAACTATCAATCATTATTTTTAGAAAATTTAGATGATAGTGAAACAATCAAATTGGCCCTCAGTCAAAACCAAATTATATTTTTAGAAAACCTTCGCTTTTGGCCTAGTGAGTTGTCTGGTGATTCGACTTTTTTACAGCCCTTAATTGACCAGTCCCAAACATTTGTTAACGATGCTATCGCTGTCGCCCATCGCGTCTCTGCCTCAGTTCTCCTTCATCAATGTTTACCCACATATTACGGTGATAATTTTATTGACGAAATCAATAATTTACAAAAAATATTGCTATCAACTCACCCCAAAACTCTAATCATTGGTGGAGCCAAGGACGACAAATTAAACTATCTCTCGGAACTGGCCAATATTTTTGACCATATTTGTGTCGGTGGCAAATTACCCCAGTTTACCGACAAGTTAGTTTACGCTCCCAATGTTTTTGTTTCGACTTTAACTCCTGATACTTTTGATATCGATCAAAATTCTATTGATTACATCAAAAATTTAATTTCTACTTCTCAAACCATCGTCTGGTCTGGTGCCATGGGCTTTTTTGAAAATCCATCATCAAAACAGGGGACTATAGAAATAGCCCAATCTTTGGCCAATTCCTCTGCCTCATTCAAAGTCATCGCCGGTGGTGATACTCTGTCTTCAGTTAAAGAATTAAATTTGTTAGACAAAATTGATTTTGTCTCCTCCGGCGGCGGCGTTCTCCTTGAATTCCTCGCCAAAGGCACATTACCAGCTTGGTAAAAATACCATCGTCTGATATTATATAGGACATGGGATTAAGAATTGTTAGAAAAGAAGAAGGTATTTTTTTTGCGGGTTTTTTGGGTGCTATATACAAACCTAGAGATATATATATCGGTCGCGAACAAGTCCATAATGCCACGGCTGAAATCTGTCAATTTTGTCAAATTTGTCCTGGTGCCTCTCATCTATCAAAAAAAGGAGAATTTTTGAAACATGACAAAACACCTGTTCCCACAAGTGATTGTCCTCTTCCGGATATAAAAATAAGAATATAGTATAAATTCCCCGCGTTCTAGTTTACAATTAGATATGCAAACTAAAAAACTCAAAATTGGTATCAATGGTTTTGGGCGGATTGGCTCGGTGGTTCTCCGCGCTATTTTAAAAGAAAAATATGACGTTGAGGTGGTGGCCATCAACACTCGCGGTGATTTAGACATGCAAAGTTTTTTACAACAATTCAAATATGATTCTGTTTACGGTCGTATTCCTTATTTAGTGTCTACAGGCGACCCTCAAAAATCCGGCGAAATCGGTCGTCTAAATATTGGTGACGACATTTCTATCCCATTTTTAGGCCAAAGTGACCCCAGCAAAATTCGTTGGAGTGATTATGATGCCGAAATTATTTTAGAGTGCACCGGTGCCTTTACCGGTCAAAATGCCGCTTTGCACTTAAAAGGTGGCGCTTCTAAAGTTGTCATTTCTGCCCCCGGCAAAGATAGAAAAATTCCTACATTTATATTAGGTGTCAACGAAGATCAATACAAAAAAGAAACTGTTTGTTCCAATGGTTCCTGTACTACTAATTGTGTCGCCCCCATTGTCAAATTAATCGATGAAAAAATTGGTTTTCAAGAAGGAGTTTTAACTACTATTCACGCCTACACTACTAATCAAAATATTGTGGATGGTAGTGGCAAAGACCCACGCCGGGCTCGGGCCGCCGCCGTCAATATTGTCCCCACTTCCACCGGTGCCGCCGAGGCTGTCATTGCTGCGTACCCCGAGGCCAAGGGTCGTTTTGCCGGCACTGCCATTCGTGTCCCCGTTATTTGTGGATCGTATTCTGACTTAACTTTCAAATTAGTTCGCAAAACCACCGTCGAGGAAATAAATTCAATTTTTGAGGCGGCAGCCGTCTCACCAGAATTAGTCGGCAAATTAAAAGTCTCCTACGAACCATTAGTTAGTTCCGATATTATCGGCAACAATGCCTCTTGTATCATCGATACCTTAATGACCAAGGTCGTTTCCGATGATATGGTTTCTATTGGTGCCTGGTATGATAATGAATACGGCTATTCCTGCCGTCTTATCGAAATGGCCCTGCATATATGCAAATAAGTATTACTTATTGACAAAAGTAATACGAATCATTAAAATATATTTATGAACTCACTATCAACCGTAACAACAAAAGGTCAAATAACTTTACCAAACCATATTCGAAAAGAGGCCAAAATTAAACCTGGAGATCAAGTTTATTTTAGTACTATCAAGATTAAAGGTCAGCTTTACCATACCTACGAACGAATTAAGAAATTTTCGGAATTAAAAGGATCGATTCCCAAACCAGCTGGAATTTTTAAACCAGAAGATTTATCATGGGTTTAATGAAAAAAGTCATTATTGATTCCAATATTTTACTTAGGTTTTTAATAGATGAAAATTCTCATCTCCAGGTCGAAGCCACAAAAATTTTAAATAGAGCCGAGAACGGTAAATTAATAATTATTTTGAATGAAATTGTCATTGCTGAATGTATTTGGGTTATGATGTCGTTTTATAAATTAGATAAATTAACTGTTTTTGATAAAATTAAAAATCTAATAATAAAAGACTGTTTTGAAATTATAAATCGTGATTTGATTTATAGTTCACTAAAACTATTTAGTCAAGTAAATCTATCTTGGGTTGATTGTTATTTATGTTGTCAGTCAAAAGTTCTTGATTTGAAATTAATTACTTTTGATGAAAAATTAGTCAAATTATGCAAATAATTCCCACCATCAACCCACAAGTTAACTACCTTGAAGTTGAAAAACGTTTAGAAAAAATCAAAGATCTTTCTGCTTGGATCCAAATCGATGTCACTGATGGGATTTTAGTTTCTCCCCCCACCTTTCCTCTCGAACTTTTAAAAAAACCAGCCATCAATCTCGACAAAAATATTTTTGACATCCACCTCATGGTCAAAGATCCTATTAATTGGATCAACAAATGTCTTTTTATCGAGGCCACCCGTATTACGGCCCAAGTAGAAATGATGGAAGATAGGGAAAAATTTGTCACCACGATCAAGGATAGCGGTTGTGAGGCCGGTCTTTCTTTTGATGTTGATACCCCCATCACCAACATTCCCGCCGAAACCGATTTGATTTTAATTATGGGCCGGTCTATGGGTTTTACTCCCGAAATTTTAGATGCCAAAATTTATGACAAAATAAAACAAGCCAAAAGTTTTGGCAAACTCGTCGCCCTCGACGGCGGCGCCAGTACCAATAATATCGATAAATTAGTCGACGCTGGTATCGACATTATTTACAGTTATCACAATTATTTTGATTTAATAAACTATGGAAAAAACGACTAAAAAAATTTTGCGTGTTGCCTTTTTTGGTGATGCTGACTTGAAACCAAACAGCGACACTTATAAATCCACCTATGATACGGCAAAGTTATTAGCCGAGTCTGGTTATATTATCGTCAATGGTGGTGGCCCCGGGATTATGAATGCGGCGACCCAAGGTGCCAAAGCCGGCAATGGTCGTGTCGAATTGGTAGTTATGGATCCATCCAAAGAACCCGATAATTACGAAGGCACCGATGCCGCTAATTTAAAATATGCCTCCAAAATTTATTACGAAAAATCTTATCCCAATCGTCTCAATAAGTTAATCGAAATCGCCGATGCTTTTGTAGTTTTCAAAGGGGGGACTGGTACACTGTCCGAGGTCGGTCTGGTGTGGGAAACCGCCAAATTTGACTACGGTCACCACGAACCGGTCATCTTTTTTGGGGCAGAATGGCAACAAATAATTGAATTATTGGAAAAAAATATGAATTACGAGAAAATGGAAAAACGCGTCGTCACCGTCGTTGACACCCCCCAAGAGGTGTTGGACATATTGATAAAAATATAGAATTATTTTTTTATGTAGGAACAGACCTGTGTGTCTGTTCCTTAAAATGCAAGATTAATACATTATTGTAATTTAATTTACAAATATTCAAAAATAAATGTAAAATTAATCCATGCCCTGGGTTAATTATCCATTTAAAATGGAAAAACAATACCGTAAATTTGGATATGATTATTCCAAAAATGGATATTATTTTATAACAATTTGTACCAAGGATAGGGTAAATTTATTTCGGGATATTAATACGATTTCCCCTGTAGGAACAGACCTATGTGTCTGTTCCTCAAATAAAAAAGAAGAAATCCTCGGTGACATAAATCCTGCTGGTCAAATGATTGCCAAATGGTGGTGTGAAATTCCTAAAAAATTTAAATCAATCGAAATTGATAAATATATGGTCATGCCTAATCATTTCCATGGCATTTTAATCATCAATAAAGAAAACAATAATGTTGGTATATCTAACAATTCAATTAATAAACAGGAACAGACACATAGGTCTGTTCCTACAATAATCGATCACAATGTATTTGGAAATGTTGGATTATTAGGTCAATCAATTCAATGGTTTAAAACCATGACCACCAATGAATATATAAAAAATGTCAAACAGAATAATTGGCTAAAATTTAAAAAACAATTATGGCAATCCCGTTTCCATGATCGTATTATTCGATCCGAAAAAGAATATTGGGCTAAACGAATTTATGTTGATAATAATCCTAAAAATTGGGGAAAAGATATCAACAATAAATCATATATCATGTAGGAACAGACCTATGTGTTGCAAATTCCCCTGTAGGAACAGACCTATGTGTCTGTTCCTTTCCCATAAAATATTTATATTATATTTTTAATTTAAACCCACCCAAATCTTTCAAAATCTTTTCTTGTATAAGTCGCCAAGTCAACATTTTCCAATTCTGACATTTCAAACCATTTAACTTCACTAGTTTCAATTTCTATCATCGCTTTTGGAACACCAACAATTGACCCAGAGAATATTATTACTTGGTAAATATCATCCTCACTTTCAAATTCGTCTTCATAAACTCTTTTATCAATAGTAAAATCAACCCCAAGTTCTTCTTTTATTTCCCTAACAATTGCCTCTTCTGGAGTTTCATTTTCCTCAACTTTTCCTCCGGCATTTTCCCATTTTCCTTGTTGATTAGCCGCTTGCAAACTTCTTTTGCACAATAATATTTTGTCGTCTTGTCTTATTATTGCTGCTACCGCTTGTTTCATATACCAGAGGGGTTTATTCCAAATAATCCATCAACTTCTTTCTTCGACTCGGATGTCTCAATTTTCGCAATGCCTTGGCTTCAATTTGTCTAATTCTTTCACGAGTCACATTAAAAATTTTCCCCACTTCTTCCAATGTTTTTGGAGTTTCACCTACTAGTCCAAAACGTAGTGACAACACTTTTGATTCACGTTCATCCAGACTCCCCAAAACCTCTTCAATCGATTCTCGCAACAACTCCTTGGCCGTTTCATCATACGGGCTTGGTTGAGTCGTATCCTCAATAAAATCTCCTAAAAATGAATCCTCATCATCACCCACTGGGGTAGCGAGGGATGTAGTATCTTGAGAAATTCTATAAATTTCTTCCACCTTTTCAATCGTTATTCCCACTTCATCGGCAATTTCGTTAATCAATGGTTCTCGACCTAACCGTTGGGTCAAGGCCCGAGTTGCTTTATAAACCTTATTAATTGTCTCCACCATGTGGACTGGTATCCGGATGGTTTTGGCTTGATCGGCAATGGCGCGAGTAATAGCTTGTCGTATCCACCAAGTGGCATAAGTCGAAAATTTAAATCCCCGTTTCCAATCAAATTTTTCCACCGCTCGCATTAATCCCTGATTTCCTTCTTGAACCAAATCCAAAAATGTCAGCCCTCTTCCTATATATTTTTTGGCAATCGATACCACCAACCGCAAATTGGCATTAATCAAATCAGCTCTGGCTTCTCCCGACCCAGTTTCAATCGATTTGGCCAATTCCACTTCTTTTTCAAAATTAATCAAATCAACTTTTCCAATTTCCTTCAAATACATTCGCACACTATCAACACTATTTTTTTGTGACAATAATGCCATCAAATCGGCATTAGTGACTTTATCTTTTTCTATTTCTAAGGCCTCTTTTGATTCGACTTTGTCAAAAACATCAACTCCTTTTTCAAATAAATAGTCAAATAAATTATCCAGCTGTTCAATATATTTTTCCGGTTCGGGTACCAGCGCCAAAATTTCCTCGTTTGTCAAATATCGAAGCTTTTTTCCTTGAGCCACTAATTTTGTTTTGATAGACGAAAAATCTAGTGATGCTGCCATAGCGTATATTCTATCATTTTTGTAGCTTTTGCCACTTGGATAATTTAAATAAAGCGTCAACATTCTCCATTTCGGCAATTTCAAGCTCATCAATATTTCCTTCGCGTTCAAATTTGGCCACTCTTTTGGCACTTTCGGCTATTTGCTCTTTTAAATCAAGAGAAATTATTTTGGCCATCATTTTGTTGATTTGAGCCT
>VFLE01000011.1 GCA_009885205.1 Candidatus Shapirobacteria bacterium
CCCCGGACCAGCCTCCCCGGACCAGCCTCCCCGGACCAGCCTACCGGGCGCGAAAAAGCCCCCGGCACTTGCCGGGGGCCTGCTATCCGCTCCGCTCTTAGATCGCCGCAAGCGCCCCGGCCCGCGCTTCCGCAAGGGCGGCGTTGCCCTCCTTTTGCACCCGGGACCATCCGCCCTCATCGGTCAAGGCGGCAGCAAAGCCTTCTTTCCGATCGGCAAAGCCTCCGAACTCCGAACTCTGCCATCGGGAGAAAGCGTCACGCTTGGAACTCGCCCCTACAAGGCCGCTCCCAAATACCTCAGTGTAACCGTTCAAGACATCCAAGCGGGTAGCCCCGGCGTTGCCTCGACCCTGCCGAAAGCCCACGATTAGCTCGTCGATCAGATTAGAGGCTCGGGAGGATTTGAGGTCTGCTCCGTTGCCCGACAGGTCCGCCGCATAGGCGTTGCGGGCCTCGTCCACACTGGCAGGCTTGGCCTCCATGGATCGGAGGCTTTCATTAAAGACGCGCGCCATCCCGACCACTTCGCCAAGGGCCGACCGAGAAGCCTGCAATCGGGCGCTGAAGCCTTTTGTTAGTTTTGAGCAAAAGAGCGCTCGCCCGGCACGGGCAAGGGCGACGGTATTAGCGCACACTTGTGTGTGATGCGATAAGCCGATCATCGGCGAAAAACTTTTGTCAAGGCCGCCGGAGGCACCAAGCTTGAACGCTTCCCCGGCCGGGCAGATCCCGGCCAACTCCGAAAGGTCAAAAGTGACGAACCAACGGGAGCGACCAAAAATCATTCCCAAGCTCTCGATCGTGTACTGCGTGCCAGCCAGGACCTCTTGCAAGTAGACCATAGCATCCTTTGGGGAGAAGAGCGTGTAACTATCTGCACTTGCCGTTCCAACGGGCAGGCCGTCATCCGTCGAGATAGGGACGGTCATCCCCTGCCACCGGACCTCCCCGGACGGGAGGGAATACGTCAACGGCACCCGCTCAATTGCCGGGAAGTCCGCAGCCGTCAGCGTTTCGGCGACGCGGGTTTGGCCATGCCACGCTTGCTTGATCCCGACTTGGAAATCCCGCGTCGAAACAATTCCTGAAGACATAATTTTTTTTCCTTTCAACTTAACTCCCGGAAGCCGACCGGGCGGGCCGCCGGTAATCCGGCGACAAGAGAAAGCTAAGTCATTTTTTTTTCTTTGTCGACAATGAAACGAAAAAAAGATTTCTCCCCTCTCCCCCTGTCCTTTTCGGCTCCCAAAAATAGATTCAAAACAATTCAAGTTCTCCCCTCTCTCTTTATGTCAACCCATGCTAATCTTTCTTACATATATTAAAGGACTGTTATTTGACTTCTCTTATATTAGATGGTATTATTGGCTTTGATATTATGTTATTGAAAGCTATATCATAGTATGTGCCCTCTAATTATATCAAAAGAAAACCATAGAAAGAAAAAAAAAAGGAGCGGGCACTTGGCCCGCTCCCCGTTGCCGCGCCGCCTAGGTTAGGCAAGCTCCAAAGTTTCGCCATTGATGCGGGCCGTGCTCAAATTCTCAAGAGCAAACTCCCGGAACTTGCCGATCGGCAAGCCTTGCCGGATCTTGACCTTCGCGATCGTGAGCGGGCGGCTTTGCACTTCCTTCCGTTCAATTGTGGGCGGGGCAATCTGCACCTTGGAGTGCAAAAGGCCGAAAATCTGTAAGGAACCGTCGTTTAGGTTCCGCTTGACGCCGGGGACAACCTTGCCGTTAGCGTCCAAAGCGTCAACGTAGGTTTCCGCCTTCGTGTAACCGGTTTGCGTCCCGGCAAGGCTAGCGTCAATCGACGCCAGCAACTCCGCCGCCGCTTGAGCGTCGATCCCTGTCAATCCGGGGGCGTCAATCTCCAAAGACAGCCTGCTCTTTTCAAGGCAATTGCGGTAATTAAAACCCAATTGCAACGTGTATCGGGCAACTTCGCCCGTGCTAACGCTGGTGTAAACGAAGGACGCGAACCGGGCCAAGCCCGCCGATGCTGCGATTTTGTCGATGATCATCTTTTGGATGGTTAGCCGAGAGGTTAATTCCCCCCGACGTTTTGAATCTAGGGCAAGCTATCGGGGCGCGCAAGTTTTTTTTTCTACGATTTTTCCCTAAGGGTTTGCCCTAGGCACACTCTTCTTAATCAAAAGAAAATCCCCGGAAGTTATCCGGGGTGAATTGGTTATTGTGAATCAAAAGAAAGGTTAGACCCTAGTTGCGGCGTAGATTGCCGCGTAGATTGCCGCGTTGATAACGTTCTGATCCGCGACGGGCCAACCATAGTAATCCATTAGAAAGTAGATCTCGGGTCCACCTTTCGGGGCCACAACGTGCAAATAGCAAGTTCTGAATTGGCCATTGAGTTGGACTTGGACTTCGATCTTTTTGTATTTAGCGTTCATGGGCAGACACTAGCAGAGCCTTTTCAAGGAATCAAGATTTATTTTTGGAAAGTTTTCCCAAGTCGATTGTCGCACAAGAGAGAAAAGCTAATCGAAAGTCTTTCTCTTCTTTGTCTTTTATTTTTAATAGCTGGCCATTCACTTCTACGGCGTTTCCTAATGGAAAGAACAAATAAGAAAGCCTCCTTTGGCTATATAGTCTTAGAGTCTCTTCAAACACTTGAAAAGACAATTTTCGGCCTTAGGCCCTTAGTTTATCTAAGGTTCTTTTTTACCTTGAGCCAGTAGCTATTAGTAGATAATTTTTTCTTTCTCCAACTCCATCCAGCGTTATGAAGCCTAGCTAGTGTTTCAAAGTCTTTTTTATTAAATGCCTCTCTTTCATATCTAATGAAATAAGCTTCGCACACTTTGCGGGCAAAAATTGGATCAAAGACTCCCCTATGGTTTCCGGGCACTTTACTATCTTTAAAGTAAGCTAATCTTATTTGATACACTCCTAAGGCATTTTCTTTGATATTGATTGCCTTTGGATTGGAACTTGATTCCACTTTACCTAAAGCATCAAAAAATGAGTCAAGGCTAGCCCCGCATAGCAAGAGCGGGCAGAGTAGGGATAAGAAAAAGCATTTCATTTTCATTCAAGGATCCCGGCGCATAGACTCTGAGAGAGCTTCCCTTGCTTCTTTGACTTGATTTAATTCTCCTTCGTAAACGGCCCGCCAAGCCCCCTTATCGCACTCCGAGAGTCTTTTGAGAGCATTTTCGGCGTTGTTAAGAGCAACGCGGAGCTTAACCATGTCGTCAACGGTGAGATAGGCTATTTTCATATCAAAGAAATTCAACCCTCGTTTCGTCGTGTATGACGGGCGGGGTGCCGTGCGTGATCCCGAAAGTGTTCCTCGGCGACACGTCCCGCTCCGTGAGGTACCGGAAGCCCCGATAGGCCCCAACGTCCATTAGCAGGGAAGCCGCAAGGTCTAGGAAGCCCTTGCGTTGCCCAGTTTGCTCGTTTGCGCTGTCAGCCAAAAAGAAGTTGGCCCGCGCCCTTAGGGTTTCAATTTCGATGGTCTTGCGTTGTTTCATCGGTGCTACCCTACGCTGCCCAGTGGCAGAGGCCAAATGATTTCTGCAACTATTTTTTCTAAGGAGTTCTCCTAGCTCTGTTCTTTCACCCAATCTAAGCAAGCCAACTCTGTTCCGTGAAACACTGGCGTTTCAAAAGACGGAACCCCTACGAATTCATAAACAGTCCACATAGGGATCAAATTTACTTTAGTATTTGTCCACTTTGCGCCTTTGTTTATCCATTCCCCGGAGTAAGCCCGGTCTTGTTCTACATGGAAGCGGCGGTTGTTTTCTTTCATATCACAATTCAGTATAAGAGACAGAAACTTCAAACGCCTTTACTTCACTGTACTTCTTTTGCGCTTTCTTCTCAGCGGCGTTGTGATTCGGGGCTTTGAGGTAGCCTTTTTCGATTCCTTTGACGTAGATGATATAGGTTTTCATATCTATCAAATGCCCTGATCTTTGATGAAGTCGTAACCGTCCTTTATGAACCCTTTGATTGCTTTTCGGAGGTCTTCTTTGCTTTGATAGTTGTAAGTTTTAGTAGGGCGGTCGCCCTTGCCGTAAGTGCGGATCTGGAGGAGTTCTGAATTAGAAAAGAACCAAAGATCAGACTTGTTTTTCATACGAGAGACAGCCTAGCGGGTTTTCCGAGAGAGTCAAGGGTTATTTAACGCCTCGATGGTCTGCCGACTGAACGTAGCGTGCCTGTCCCCGGCTTTGAATTGGGCTTCTGCTTGATTGATGATCCCTTCCAATCGGTTAAGAGCACAACTGAGACGAAGGGCAACCCGAGCGGAGTCCCCGGTCAGGATAGGCAAGCTATCCAGCAAAGTTTGGCAATCGCCAATAAAGGTCTTTTTCATATCTGTTTTTAAATGATGGTTATTCTACTTCTGTTTTGGAATACTTGTAATTCTCCGCTTCCCCCAAAGAGAAATAAATTTGAATCCAAAGGCTCCCCACGTAAAAAAGGTGAGGGTCAAGAGGCAATCTATTATCTGCCTTGAAGAAGTCTTCTCTCAGAATGTAGTAGAGTTTTTTCATATCAATTCAAAATCTTCCCTGTTCGCTTTGCATAATCAGCGGAAGCGTCGATAAAGTCACTAACTAAATTCAGCAAAATCACCCCCACTTTTAATAAGAGTTATCCTTAGGATACTAGCCTGATTGCCTGCTCCGCATCTATCCGCCCGCCACATCTTACGAGATAATTTAATTGATCCTTTACTTTTTCTAGATCTAAAGAAACGATTCTTTTGGCCAGCGCATGGCAGGAAAACCCATTTGAATGAGAGGCTATGAAAATTTCATCTAATTTTAACACGTAATCTTTACTTTGGTTATCTTTGATTACTTTAAGAGATTTTCCTTTGAATAAGATTGGCTCTAAGATCTCAGACCTACTTGATGGGAACATAAGTTGCTTTGGCGATAGCGGTTTTGGCGTTGACGAATGCCCAAGACGCCGCCGTTCCGTGCCCGGTATGCCCGGCTCGGTTGTACTCATCTTGCAACGGCCCGAGGCAGGCTTGTAATGCGGCCAGCAACTCCGGGACGTTCCTCGCCAGCCTGACAAGTTCTAGCACGGCGGCGTGGTCCCCGTTGTAGCGCTCGCAGGTATCGCACCGCTCGCCGTTGTTTAGAACGCCGGGAGCGGGGCCGTCCGCGCACGCTTTGCATTTTACGGCGCGCTTGGGTTTGATTTTTGAATGGTCCATTTTGTTCCTTTTGATTAGTTTTTCCGTTACAAGAGATAGACTACCAGAGCCCCGCAGGCCCGTCAACAATTAAGAAAAATAAAAATCAGCACCATCAGAGCCTCTTTGGCACAAGTTGTGCTCTCTTAAATTACTCCCATATAAAAACAAATCAACTAAAGGGAAGATGTAGTATGCCGGGGGGCTCTCTTTCTTGATCTACTTTATTAAAGAATTTCCCAAATAAGAATACTATGCCTCTTTGCCCCTCTTTTTCTTATTTTCGTTCTTATTGATTCGTTTCTATAGGGGAGTAATTTAAAAAGCTTTATTAGTAATGGGTAGATATAACAAACAAAACTACCCCAAGTAAAATCAAAATAAATCGAAAATCTTCCCGGTCTTCTTTTGACATAAAAGATTATCAATGCTGTTTGTAAGTCACGACGGGGACATCTTGAAGCCAGCAAGCCCTACAAGTCAGGCACTTCCCCCCTTGGCTTGAACTTGGGCAATTGAACCCGGCCTTGGTTACTCCGGAAGCTACCGCCCCGTATTTTCGAGCAAGAGCAATCGGAGCTTCGCCTTCTATCATATAGGCTGACAGGCGCACAGTCAAATTAGATGGAAAAGCTCCGTTCTTTTTGACATAATTTGCGACAATCAAATACTCCCTAGTAGGAAGCCAGAAAGTAATCGTTGGCAAGTTTCGGGCCACTTGGGCGATGTTTTCGAGCATTTTGAGGGATTGGAGGTCGCCAGAGTCGAAAAACCTGAAGTAGCCGCTCCCCTCCGTGCCCCCAATGGCCACAGTCATGGCTTCAATCCATCGCTCGTTTTTGAGCCC
>VFLE01000009.1 GCA_009885205.1 Candidatus Shapirobacteria bacterium
ATTCCACCTTGTTTACGTGTAACTACAGGTTGAGTACCTCTTTGTTTAGCTTGATATTCTTTAGTCTTTCTTTCCCAATCAGAAGTATTTAAACCTTGTGGAAATTGTCCTTTACTTCCATCTGACCATGTACCATGTCTTGGACCTGAATAACGTATAGGTTTTTTATAAAGTGGAGCAAGTATTATTTGTTGTTCAGGTCTTTTAAATTCTTGATATGGTATAGGTTTAAGAGGAGTAACTTCCTCAACTGGTTGTACAGATTGTACAAGTTTTTTATCTTTTAATTTATTTATTTTAACTGTAGGTTTAGGTTTAGGTTCAGGTTTTGGTACAAAAATAACTTCTTGTACAGGTTTTTTATAAACACTGTATCTTTTACCAAGAATTTTTGCTTCAGGTGAATCTTCATAAACTTTTTTAGAAGAACCATTTTTAAGCGGATATGTAGTATAATCATGAACCCCTTTGTTATCTCTATTAAATCCTCCACCAGAATTTTCTAATATGCCATTATATATTGCACCTATAGTTGGGTGCACATCTGTATCTACCCATCCATAAGTTTTCCATCTCTCTAAATGATTTTTAGCATCAAAACCATTTTTATAAAGATAATTAACATAATTATCTCTATCGCGTATTCCTTGATTATATAAATGCATACTATCTGACTCCGCATGTATTCTGTTTATAAAATCTTGACGATCAGATGTATAATATGGTTTTACTGTTCTACCATTCTGTGCTTTAACTAGTTCACCTCCTTGTTCATATTTTCCTTTTAAATATTTATAAATATCATCAGTAGCTTTATACATTTCAGGAGTTGAATCTTGTCTTTCCATCTTATATCCTTTAACATCAGAGCTATGTCTTCCCATACCTTTTTTTGCTAAATGTGATCTTAACACACCATCTATAAAATTGTTATCCCATTGTTCCCTACCATCTGCAACTAAATATGGATCTTGTTCACTGTCAACTCCATACCAATGATCCATTGATTCCCCTCTTGCTTTTTTTGTTTCAGCAGAAAATGTATCTAATAGTTTCATGTATTCAGGATCATTACGCATACCATGCATTGTATCTAAGAATACATCATGTTTGTTAGCACCTTTAGGATTATAGACTGCTGTATATTTATCTGGTGTAGGACTTTGATAACCATAGTCATCTGAATATTGTACATGACCAGAACCTGGTTGAATAAATTCTATATCACCAAAACCATAATCTGCTGCATTATAATTTGGATCTTGTATAATATTTAAATTTTCACCTTCTTTTCCATAAACTTTTTGCATTCCAGGATATCTTTTTAATATCCTTTTTGATAATCTATCTCCTGGTTCACCACCTTCTTGTTGTTGTGGTAAAGCTTCTACAATATACCCTCTACTAACATAGTCAGCAATTTCTTCAGGACTTAAATCTAATACTTTATTTTCTCCACCAGTTTTAAAGTTTGCATGAGGATCATAAATCTTATTCTTTCTAGATGAAGGTTTTTCAAATAAATAATTTTCAGCAAAGAACTTATTAGTAGCATCAAAACTTCTTGAATATGATCTAGAGTTTTTATTTTTTGTTTTATGTACTCCTCCTTTTTTAAAAGATTGTTTTTCTGAACCCTTAGGATATTCAGTAACATATTCTGCATTTCCAAAATCATAATCTTTACCAGGATACATCATTTGTCTTTGACCATTAGATCCAACACCTAGTAAAGGTTTAGTTAAAGGTTTACCTGTTAATGGATCGGGACCCATAGTAATTGATGCACCAGGAACTTGTGTAATATCTCCAGGATTATCCCACTGACCTCTTACAGAGTTCAGAATAATATCTTTCTTCTGAGTAGGAGCTTTTGCATTTCCCAACTTCTTAAGAGATTCTATAAGTACTTTTTTATTATACATTATCTAGGAGAATATTGATTCTTACTACTTGACATTTTGAATATGATATTAACATCATCACATTGATTTTTTCTCAAATTTATAAAATTTAAATAATGTCTGAACTTTTTTCTTTGTAATTCTACTTTATCATAATTCATATTGTTGGGATTCAGCACTCTAGTAAAACCATCTGGTAAAGTAATCCATGTATTTTCAGAGGCATAACTTCCTAGTAG